>JBGPMZ010000397.1:0-3706 GCA_041487255.1 Binataceae bacterium (SeqCode)
AGTGCGCGCGTGCGGAGATCATATTGATGCGTCGGGAACGCATGCAAGCGGCTTCCCCCAATAGCAAGGCATCCGCTAGCCTCGCCGCATGGCGATCAATCGAGTCTGCATTTACTGCGCGTCGAGCCGGCAATGCGACCAAATCTACCGCGATTCGGCGGCGCGCCTGGGCGCGATCCTCGCGCGCAATCACGTCACTATCGTATACGGCGGCGGCAAGTCCGGTTCGATGGGAGCCCTCGCCGATGCCGCACTCGCGGAGGGCGGCCGTGTCATCGGGGTGCTGCCGCGCTTCATGGACGAGGTGGAATGGGGACATGAGCGCCTCAGCGAATTGATCCTCGTCAACGATATGCATGAGCGGAAGCGCCTCATGATTCAGGAAGTCGATGCGGTCGTCGCGCTTCCGGGAGCGTGCGGAACCTGGGAGGAATTGTTCGAGGCGATGAGCTTCAAGCGGCTCGGCCTCTATGCCGGTCCGATCGTCATCGTGAACACCAACAATTATTACGCGCCGATGCTCGAAATGCTCAATCGCTCGGTCGAGTATCGCTTCATGGACCAGCGTCATCGCGCGATGTGGATGGTGACCGAGGAGCCCGAGCAGGTGCTCGAAGCGATTCGGAACTCGCCGCCGTGGAGCGCCGCGAATCGGAGCTTCGCCGCGATTTGACGGTTGCCTCAAGGCATTTGCGCCGATAGCGTTAATCCCTCATGCGAAAGTTCGGGGGAGTTTCAACCATCGCGGCGGCGCTCGTCCTCGCACTCTGTCAAGTCGCAGCGAGCGGCCCGATTCCAGGGATCTTCACGTATCACTTTAACAATGCGCGCGACGGTCAGAACCTCGGCGAAACGATCCTTACGCCCGCCAACGTCAACTCCAGCACCTTTGGCAAATTGTTCTCGCGCAAGGTTGACGGATACGTTTACGCGGAACCTCTATATGTGAACAGCGTGCAAATACCCGGCCTCGGCACGCGCGAGGTCGCATACGTCGCAACCGAACATGACAGCGTCTATGCCTTCGACGCGACCGGCGCGAGCGTGGACCCACTTTGGAAAGTGAGCTTCATAAATCCGAAGGGGCGGATCAAGACCGTGCCGGCGGGGATAACGGGGACCGACGATCTTGTTCCTGAAATCGGCATTACAGGAACACCGGTCATCGACCCCGCATCCAACACCCTCTACGTCTCGGTAGCGACCCAGGAGAACAAGAAGAATTTTTTTCATCGTCTGCACGCGCTCGACCTTTCGACCGGTCAAGAAAAGTTCGGCGGCCCAATCACGATAACGGCCACCGCGCCAGGGACCGGCGACGGAAACGATGGCGGAACTCTAACCCTCGATCCGCGGATCGCCAATCAGCGAAGCGGGTTAGCCCTGAATAATGGAATTGTCTATGTCGCATTCGCCTCGCATGGAGATCGAGGCGAGTATCACGGCTGGGTGCTGGGTTACGACGCATCGACGCTCGAGCAGGTGAGTACGTTCCTCGCGACTCCCAACGGCTCATTGGGCGGCATCTGGATGTCCGGCGGTGCGCCAATGATCGATCCTGACGGCAATGTCTATGTCGTGACCGGGAACGGCACCTTCAATGTGGATCAGGGCGGCCTCGACTACGGCGACAGCCTCCTGAAGCTCGGTCCCACTGATACTTCAAATCTCGGCGTAATCGATTTTTTCACTCCCTTCGATCAGCAAGCGCTCGATGACCTGGATATCGATTTCGGCTCGAGCGGAGTCATCGCGCTACCAGACCAGCCCACCGGACCCCAGCATCTAGCGCTCACGGGGAGCAAGGAGGGAACGCTCTATCTGATCGATCGCGACAACTTGGGCCACTTCCATGCGAACGACGACAGTCAGATCGTCCAGTCGGTCATGGGGCAGACCAACCAGATCTTTTCCACGCCGGCCTACTTCAATGGAATGGTCTACATTGGCGCCGATGGCGACAACCTCAAGGCATTCAGCCTGGAGAATGGAATGCTGTCGACCGAGCCGGCCAGCTCCACTGCTACGAGCTTTCAATTCCACGGAACCACGCCGGTGACTTCCGCCAACGGAACACAAAACGGCATCGTGTGGGCGATCGGGAATGCACGACCGGCGGTCTTGCACGCCTTCGACGCGACTGACTTGTCCGTCGAGCTCTACAACACCTCGAAGGTCAGGAAACGCGACGCGCTGACCGGATACGTGAAATTCAGTGTCCCCACGGTAGCGAATGGACGCGTCTTCGTCGGCTCGCAAAAGCGCTTGACGGTCTACGGTCTGCTGCCGAAGAAATAGCAACCGGCGTCACTCTTCGGCTTTTTTCAGCGCATCCCGACGGTCCCTCGTTAGATCGGCGTGCATGAACTCAGCCGTTTCAGGAAGTCCCAACTCGAACTCGGGGGTTTCGTGAATCTCGATCTTCACCTCCGAGGTCCGACAATCGAGCAAATGCCCACCGTGGGTGCGATCCTCGGTGAGAAAGTGAAGATGAAAGCCCGGGACGTTCACCCCGCCCATGTATTCGGGCGTGAAAAATCCCGCGATGGTGCCGCGCGCATCGTGGAATTCAAAGGTCGGTTGGGTCTCCGTTGCGTGCGCGAGCCCGGCAGATTTTTCCTGTTTCGCGACCGCGCGCGTCTTCAGATACTCGAACGAGCCGGTGATCCTAATCGCGTGGAACAGGTTCCTTGACGGCATCATCGCACCGATGCATTCGAGCAATTCCGCGTGGCTCATCGGGAGGTTCTTTTCGGCGACGATGTCAGGATGGAAGAAACTCACCGTGGCAAAAGGGGTCCGCTCCGAGTCAGCCACCGGATGCGCCTGACCGTCAGAGCCGACGCGATAGACCTTGCCATCGAGCTCAATCATTTCGCCATCAAGGTCATCGAAGGTGCCCAGCCCGAAGTCCCCATGCGTCTTCAGTTGCCCGACCGTCATCTCACCTTCGTTGACGCCCTCCAGCAGCGCACCGACGGTGGAACTCTGGTAGATGGCATCGTCGCCGTCTCCGAGAAACCTTGTCAGCGCTTCGATCACGATCGCGGACATGGTCTGACCGGTTTGCTTGCGCCGGGCGCGCAAACGCGAGGCGAGTTTCGCGGGAACGTGGAGGATCAGGCGTGGAGTTCGATTGCTAATCGTCGGCTCCCGCGCGTTGCGCGTTCTGCATGACGGGCTCAACTATCTCTCCCTCATGCGCAGACTGTCCGACGTTCAGAGCCACTACATCGGTGTCGCTGATGCCGCTGATGACCTCGACATTGACGCCGTTGTCGTAGCCGAGGGTGACTTCCGCCAGATGCATTCGCCGATCGCGCACGACCGGAACGTAAACCTTGCCACCGTGGAAAACCAGCGCGTCGTCCGGAACCATCGGAACACTCGCGGGCGTCGAGACCGACAGCGCCACGATCGCGTACATCCCCGGCAGCAACGCCTTATCCCGATTGTCGAGGTCTACCTCAACCCGCATGGTGCGGGTTTCAGCATCGAGCGCGTCGGGATGCCGCGTGACGGCGCCGGGAAACGCGCGCTGAGGATATTCTCTGACCGTCACCGTAACCTGGTCGCCGTCTTTGATAAATGGTGCGGCGCTCTGCGGCACGTCGGCGTAGATTCGCAGCGGCGTCAGCGTCGCCATAAGCAGAATCGGCAAACCTCCGGTCGTGCTCGCCGTCGACTGCGGGATCATCGCCCCGGG
>JBGPMZ010000398.1:0-3696 GCA_041487255.1 Binataceae bacterium (SeqCode)
AATTGCCGTAGCAACCATCCGCGATTATGTTGAAAACAGGTTTCGTCGCGGCGAAACGCACGCGCTCGGAGACTCCCTGGCCGGCGCTCTCGAAGAGGCCAACCTGCGTATCATCGAGTACCAGAAGGAGCGGCCGGAGGCGCGCGGCATGGGCTCGACCGGGGTATGCGCCGCGATCGTACCTCCGGATGGTGCGGTGGCATGGGTGGGAGACAGCCGCGCCTACCTTGTGGAAGGCGGCGCTCTCCGCCAGCTCACGAAAGATCATTCGTTGGTGCAGCGATTGGTAGAGATCGGACAGATCACGCCCGAAGAGGCGCGTTATCATGAGCACAAGAACGTGATCACGCGTTCGCTCGGCGCGCGCCAAAGCGGGGCGGCCGGCGCCGAGATGGTCCCGATCAAACTGCGCCGCGGCGACAAGCTGCTGCTGTGCAGCGACGGGCTGATGGCGCATGTCGACGACGCCGCGATCGCCGAGATCATGCAGCGCTACGACGATCCGTATCCAAGCGCGCGCGAATTAATCGCTGCCGCCAATGCCGGCGGCGGCACCGATAACATCTCGGTCATCGTGGTGTTTGCCAGCTAGAAACTATGGCTGCCGTTCCGCCTCCGATTGCAGGAAGTCCGACCGGGCCGCTCAACCCCGGCAAGCTGCTCGCGGGCCGTTACCTGATCGAGCGGATGCTCGGCGGCGGCGGGATGGGAGTGGTCTACCTCGCGCGCGATCAGCGCCTCGCCAATCGGGCCTGCGCGATCAAGGAGATGGTCGATCACTTTATCGACCAGCAGCAACGGCTCGAAGCCAATGATTACTTCGCGCGCGAAGCCGACACGCTCGCGCAACTGAAGCATCAGGCTATCCCCGCCATCACCGATCGCTTCGACGCGCAAAATCGCCACTACCTGGTGATGGAATATGTCGAGGGGCGCAACCTCGAGGAGGAACTCGCCGCGCGCGGCGCCGATCCGCTGCCCGAAGGCCTCGTCATCGACATCGTGCGCCAGCTCTGCGACGTGCTCGCCTACCTGCACAACATGACCCCGCCGGTGGTGTACCGCGACATGAAGCCGTCGAATGTGATGCTTACGCCGAAGGGGCGGGTGGTGCTGGTCGACTTCGGCATCGCCCGGCTGTTCAAGGCGGCGCGCAAGGGCACCATGATCGGCACGCTCGGGTTCGCGCCGCCCGAGCAGTACAAGGGTGAAGTCGACCCGCGCAGCGACATCTACTCGCTCGCCGCCACGATGCATTATATGCTGACCGCGCGCGACCCGGAAAAATTTCCGCCGTTCAGTTTTCCCAAGCTGAAGGAGCTGCGGTCCCAGGTTTCCAGCAACCTCGCGACCGCGATCGATTCGGCCTTGTCGTACAACGTCGAGGGACGCCCGCAGACCGTCGAAGCGTTTCGCGACATGATGCTGTACGGCGCCGGCATCTCAGCCTCGGGCGAGGTGGTGAACTCGCAGGCGGGGACGGCGGGACTGCCACCGGTCGCAATCGGCGACATCGGCGAGTTGCCAATGGCGCCTCGCGCGCCGCGCAGCGCAGTCAGGCGCGCAGTCGGGCTGATCACATTCTCGCTGGTGCTGGCGGGAATCGCGTTCGGCGCGACCTACGTCTATTCCGATCCGATGCTGCAGATCCGGTTCGGCATCAAACCGCTGATCGACTCGCTACCATGGAAGCATGAGGAGTTGCTGGCCGAAGCCCGGCAGCATCCGCTGGAATTCCAGCAAATGTCGATCATGCTCTCGAGCCGCGACGGCACCCCGATATCCACCCCGAAAGCGAGTTTCACTGACGCCGAGATCAGCAACCAGAAGTACCTGAAGTGGCAGGCGACATTCAGGAACGGCCTCGCCGGGTTGGAGGGCCGTAACGACAGCGTCGAGGCGCGCTTCTACGACGCCTCAGGTCATCAGATCTCGACGAGCGACCAGAGTCTCTTTGTCGGCCCATCGCAAAAGACGGTCGACTTCGCGGGCGTGGCGCTGATGCCCGACCTGACCTCGCGGGCGTCGGGCGCCTACAAGGTTGCGCTTTACCTGGACGACAAATACCTCGCGGCGCAGCAGTTCAGTGTAACGCAAGACCTCGCGAACAAAGCCAAGACAGCTACCGACGGGGTCACCTCGCCCTCGGGGCCGCCTTCAGTGGGCGACGCGGCGAAGAAAGCTGAGGAAGAAGAACGTAAGTACGCCTACATCCAGGAAATGAGGCGTAAGCCGCTTGAACTGATGCATATCGAGTTTCTCAACAGCACTAAAACCGGCACGTCGTTGTCGTCGGCAAGTGAGACATTTGAGGTATCGAAGGTGCTGTTCGTGGGTTGGCAGGTAAGCTTCAAAAACCGCCTCTACAAGCTGGATAGCAATCAGTATCGCGTCGATGCGGCATATATCGCGCCGGATGGGCGGACCTTGGGAAGCGTGAACGATTGGAAAAACGTAGGCGCTTCGGACAGAAATGTCACCTTCAGTGGACGCATCGGCAACTCGGCAGGCGGGGCTTTTTTACCGGGATCATACACTGTCAACTTCTATCTTAATGGCCAATACTTCGCGCAAAAACGCTTCGAAGTCCTCGCCGATACTGGAGGATCACCGTATGCGATGCCGCCGAGCGGGAGCTCTCCTGGAGGCGGTCTGATTCCGCCGAGCCTCGGCGGCGGCGCGATCTCTTCCGGACCGGCGCTGAACGGGCCCACGGTGGCGAAGGGCAACATCAGCGGCCTCGCGGGAGGCGGAAATTCCGACTTGGAGTTGCGATTGCGCCCGCAGCCCAACGGCTTCCTCCATGGAGAGCTGACGATCCACAAGTCCGGTTTCGGCGCGACGCCGATCGAAGGATTCGTGCGCGGCAATCATCTGCAGTTCACGGTCCCGTACGGCGCCGACACCTACTATTTCGAGGGCGAGAGTAGCGGCTCCGATCTCTCCGGAACCTACGAGTCGGGACCCTCGGGTCAACGCGGCACCTGGACCGCGCGCGCCTACTAAATGTAGTATCGCGCGAGTTCCCGCGATTTCCACTTGAACCTCGCGCCTGCACGCGCAATCCTTTCGGTACCACATGGCCAGTAATGTCTCTCGCGAAAAGCTTCTCTTCTATGCCGCGGCGGGCGGTCTCGGCGGCCTCGCCGCGTGGGGTGCCGCGGAGCCGTTCATGGGCATCCACTCCATCTACGGCCGCGACATTATGC
Source organism: Binataceae bacterium (SeqCode) (assembly GCA_041487255.1). GTDB lineage: Bacteria > Desulfobacterota > Binatia > Binatales > Binataceae > DATGKG01. Next base: position 3,210 of record JBGPMZ010000398.1, read on the forward strand.
TGGGCGCCCTGGTCGGCGCTTTCATCGCCGCATTTCTGGCATCGATCGAGGCGCTCAGCGTCAGCCAGAATCGGCTCGCGCTGCGAGGAATTCGAACCGGTGGAATGATCGGTGCGATCGGCGGCGCAGTCGGGCTGATCGTCGCCGAGCTCGCCTTCGATGTGATGCCGGGCTTTTTTGGCCGCATCCTCGGATGGTCGGTACTCGGCATCGCGGTCGGCCTCGGCGTCGGATGGGCGACCGGCTCGAATGCGCGACGGCGCAATGGCGCGCTCGGAGGCGTCGTCGGCGGTGCGCTCGGCGGGCTGTTCTATCAGAGCCTCACGACCACATTTCCGCAGGCGTTCGGACGCGCCATCGCGATCATCATACTGGGTGCGTTGATTGGTTTCTTCATCGGGCTCGTCAGCGAACTCCTCAAACGTGGATGGCTGATGGTGATGCGCAGCCAGAGCCGCAACGCGCGTGAAGGACGCGAGTATCCACT
>JBGPMZ010000399.1:0-3693 GCA_041487255.1 Binataceae bacterium (SeqCode)
CGGCGATCGCGCATCGGTTCGTCGAGGCCGCCATTGCCGGCGGCGTCATCATAAATTGGACATTGAATGCGGACAGAGTGGTGCGTCTCGCGCCGCCGCTCACCATCCAGCCCGACGAGGTGGATTTCGCGCTCGATGCGATGCGGCGGGCGCTGCAAATCATTCGCGCAGGCTTGAGTTAGTCGCGGCGCTCGGTGAACCTTGTTGCGGATGGCTTCGGAGCACAACCAAGCGAGGCGCTGGATCGCGGACAACCTGGCCGCGGCATTTGCGTCCACGACCCCCGGCGCTGACGCGCGCATGAGCGACGACGAGACCTCCATCCAGGTGCTGCGCGCCGGCAGCGCGATCGCGATTGTGTTCCTCATCATCTACCTGGCCTACGACCTTTGGTCAGGACCCGGCGGCACTCTCTTCGGCGCGATCTTCCATTGGATCACCATCCTCGCAACGCTGTCGTTCCTGGTCGCCAGCTTCTCCCACCGATTTCGCACCCATTGGAAACTGTGGAACCTGCTCTTCTCCATCATGCTGATGTCGATCTTCGTCGTGATCAGTTCAGAAACGGGGGAAGGCGATTCGCGATACATCGCGATTTTGCTCTTTCCAGTCGCGACCGCGGCATTCGTCAATTGGGAATGGCAGTGGCAAGCACTGATGGGTCTTTCCTGCCTCGTGCTGTATGGGCTGGCGAGCCTGCTCGTCCCGGTTCCGGGCGATTCGATTCATCGATGGTTTGGGCTTTTCGCGGCGGTTGCATTGGCGGAGTGCATTTCGTTTTTCAGCGGAGTCTATCGTCACCGAATCGACGCGCAGGTCGATCAACTCAAACAGGCGGCGGCGTTCCGTGAATCGCAAATCGCCACGATGGCGCATGACATCCGCAGTCCGGTCGCCGCGATCGCTGGATTTGTCGAGCTCCTCGAGGACGAGGATCTGGAGGAAGAGGATCGCAGGGCCATTTTGTCGCGCATCGGAACCACCGCATGGGCGATGGATTTGACGGTCAGCAACGTGCTCGATCTTTACCAGATCGCCGGCGGCCACATCTCCGCCTCGCCCGCGCGGGTCGATCCGAATCGCATCGTCGCTGACGCGGCCTCGAATTGCGCGCCGCAGGCGATTCACAAGGGACTGAAGCTCACTGTCAACTATGGTGAGGTGCCGAAGGGGAATTTCGATCCTCGCCATCTGGAGCGCATCACGCGCAACATGCTGGCTTACTCGATCTCGCGCGTTTCGAGCGGAGAAATTCGGCTTCGCACGCTCTCGGCTAATGCCGGGATCACGATCGAAGTGGAGGACGACGGACCGGCGCCGAGCGACGAGGAGCTGGCGGCCTTGCTCGAGCGCGAGGAGACCACCGGCAAGCGTCCTATCAAAACAATGCTCGGCCTTTACGTCGCGCGCGCACTCGCCGAGAGCTCCGGCGGGCAGGTGAAACTGACCTTGCCGAGCGGGGACGGAATCAGGCTGAGCGCCGAGGTTCCTTCCGCGAGGATCGATACCGCGCAACGTCCCTCCTGATTTGATGCGCTCGAAAACAAAATTGCCCGGGGAGTTCGAACTTATCGAGCGGCTGGTCAAGGGTCTTCGCATGACGCGGCGAACGATCCTCGGGCCGGGCGACGATTGCGCCATCCTCGCGCCCTCGAGACGAACGCAGCTCTTCACCATCGACTCGATGGTCGAAGGCGTGCATTTTCGACTCGAATGGGGACCACCGGAAAAGCTCGGCGCGAAGTCGCTCGCAGTCAACCTGAGCGATATCGCGGCGATGGGCGGGACGCCGACCGCATGCGTGATCAATCTCGCGGTGCGAGACGGACTCGATGCTCGCTTCTTCGAGCGCCTCTACTCGGGAATCCGCAAGGTTGCGGAGCGCTACGATACGGATGTCGTTGGCGGCAACGTCACCCGCGCCGATAGGCTGGCCATCACGGTCGCGGTGCTCGGGGAGGCCTCGCGGGGCATCACGCGGCGCGACCTCGCGCACGCCGGTGACGATATTTTCGTGACCGGCACCGTCGGTGATTCCTCGGCGGGGCTGGCGATTCTGGATGGCAAACTCGACGCGCGCGGGGGTGCCCGGAGATTTCTCATCGAGCGCCACCTGAGTCCGACGCCGCGCATCGAGGCGGGGCTGGCTCTCGCGAAGATAAAACCGACCCCGGCCGCGATCGACATCAGCGACGGCCTGTTGCAGGATCTCGGACACATTTTAAAGCGCAGTCGCGTCGGCGCCGAGATCGATGCCTCCGCGATCCCGGTTTCCTCTGCGTATCGGGCGGCGATGGGCGAGGATCTGACCCTTGCGCTCGGCGGCGGCGAGGATTACGAACTGCTCTTCTGCGCGCGTTCGGGATTGCGCGAGGAAGCGCTGACGCGGGCCTTGGGGGTGCCGGTGCACCGAATCGGAAACATCATCGCGGGATCTAAAGTTCTAATCCGAGGAGCCAAAGGCGCTCGCGTCCCAAAACTTCGCGGCTGGGATCAGTTGCGAGCGCCCGCGTGAGGCTTCTCTCGTGACGCAGATTCTTCCCTTCGCCGTCGCGGCGCTGCTGCTGGTGAGCGCGTTGCTCGCGGCGTCGGAAACCGCGCTGTTTGCCCTCACCCGCATGGAGCACACGCGCGAGCAACTGTCTGCGCCGGTGCGCGCGGCGCTGGAACGCCTGATGCGCCGGCCGCTGGAGTCGCTCATCGTCGCGATCGGGCTGAACGAGGCCTCCAACGTGTTTGCCGAATGCCTCGGAACGATTTTCTTTCTCACCTGGCTCGGCCCGCTGGGCGGTTATGTCGCGGTGCCGGTGATGTTCACTCTGGTGCTGCTGTTCTGCGACATCACGCCGAAGACTTTTGCGCTCGGCTTTCCCGGCGGCATCGCAACCGTCATGGCGCGCCCGCTTTCCGCGTTGGTTCAAATCGTTCATCCCTTCACTCGCCCCTTCGTACCGAGCGAGGAAGCCCCGCGTCCCGAACCGGTTTCGGAATCTGAATTCAAGGCGCTCCTGCGGCTGGGAGAAAATCTCGGCGAGGTCGAACCATCCGAGCGCGCGATGATTCATCGCGTGTTCGAATTCGCGGCGCGCCGCGTGAGCGACATCATGACCCCGCGCGATCGCATTTTCATGCTGGACATCAACACGCCGCCGGACGAAATTTTCGCGCTCGTCATCCATGGTCATTTCTCCCGCGTGCCGGTCTACCGCGGTGGCCCGGATCTGATCGCCGGCGTGCTCAACGCCAAGGACCTGGTCAGCAGGCGCCTCGACCCGACTCCGCCGCGCATAGATCGCCTCATCAGGCCGGCGATTTTCGTTCCGCCGGGCAAGCCGTTGGGCGAACTTTTCGATGAAATCCGGCGCGAGCGGGTGTGGATGGCGCTGGTGGTGGACGAGTTCGGCAAGCTGCTCGGCCTGGTGACGCTGGAAGACGTGCTCGAGGAGTTGTTCGGCGAGATTCGCGACGAGTTCGACCTTGAAGGACCGGAATTTACCAGGGTCGGCGAAGGCGAATGGCTGGTTTCGGGAGGAATCGACCTCAAGCGATTGCGCGACGAACTCGGTGCGGGGTTCCTTAACGCCGGGGGCGCGCGTTCGCTAAGCAGCCTGATTTTGCGGACTCTGCGGCGCGTTCCGCGCGCCGGTGAATCGGTCAAGATCGGCGACTTCGACGCCATCGTGGAGCGGGTGC
>JBGPMZ010000400.1:0-3674 GCA_041487255.1 Binataceae bacterium (SeqCode)
GCCTGCGCCGAGCGAACTGATGGACAAGAACTGGCACGCGCAGTCTGCTGCGCTAATCGCGCAGACGCTTGGAACCGACCCGGCTCGAGGGCTTTCGTCGGAGGAGGCGGCGTTGCGGCTCGTCCGTGACGGAAGGAATGAGATCCAGGACGTTAAGGGAGATTCGCCGCTTAGGATCTTTTTCCGGCAGTTTGAAGGGTTCGTCATCTGGGTCCTAATCGCAGCGGCGATCGTTTCGGCGCTCTTGGGCGAACTGCTCGACGGCGCCGTGATCCTCGCGATCGTCATTCTCAACGCGGTCATCGGGTTCTTCCAGGAATATCGGGCTGAGCAGGCTGTGGCCGCGCTCGCGCGCATGACCTCCCCGCGCGCTCGAGTGATTCGTGATGGGCAGGCTCAGTCGATTCCAGCGGCGGAAGTGATTCAGGGTGACCTTCTGATACTAGGCGAAGGCGATCTGGTGGCAGCCGATGCGCGTTTGGTTGAGGCGGCGATGATGCGCGTCAACGAAGCGCCGCTCACAGGCGAATCGCTTCCGGTCGAAAAGAAGCTCGGCGAACATCCGCCAGACACACCTTTAGCCGAGCGCAAGAACATGGTGTTTCTCGGGACCGGCGTCGCCACTGGGACGGGTTTGGCGATCGTGGTCGGGACCGGCATGCATACGGAGCTCGGTCATATCGCGGAACTGCTCGAAACCGCGTCCAGCTCAGAAACACCACTCCAGAGGAAGCTCGACAATGTAGGAAAACGGTTGCTATGGGCCTGCCTCGCGATCGTGGCGGTGGTCTTCGCGCTTGGACTCGCGCGGGGCGTGGGCGCTTTCGATATGTTCCTCAGCGCCGTTAGCTTGGCGGTTGCAGCCATACCCGAAGGTCTTCCGGCGGTGGTGACCATCGCGCTTGCGTTGGGAGTCCAACGGATGGTTCGGCGAAATGCGCTGGTGCGTCGTCTACAGGCGGTCGAGACGCTGGGCAGCGTTCAGGTCATCTGCACCGACAAGACTGGCACGCTGACCGTTGGCGAGATGACGGTTCGCAAGCTGGTGACCCCGGAAGCCATCTTCAACGTCACCGGCGAAGGCTATTCAACCACCGGTGCGATCCTCAGCGACGGAGTTGAGGCCGACGCAGGCAAGAATCCAAGCCTTGGCGACCTGATGCTGGCGTCGGTTGCATGCAACGATGCCCGGCTCGACCGCCGCGACGGCAACATCTCAGTGATCGGCGATCCAACCGAAGGCGCTCTGCTCGTGGCTGCGGAAAAGGCGGGACTTACGCTTCAGGACGTAGAGTCGCAGATGCCGCGGCTCGCTGTGGTTCCGTTCACCTCCGACCGCAAGCGGATGACTGTGGTTCGCCGACGTAATGAGAACCCGTGGGCATTCGTGAAGGGCGCTCCCGAGGTCGTAATCGAGCGCTGTTCGCGAATCCGGATCCAAAACGGCGAACAGGAGCTGAATGTCTCCGAGCGCGCGAGGATGTTGGAGGCGAGCTCGCTGATGGCGAATGATGCGCTCCGGGTGCTGGCCTTTGCCGAGCGGCGTTTGGATGGCCACACGATCCATGGCGCGGCGAGTGACGATGGCTCGGACATCGAGCGCGAGTTCACGCTGCTCGGCTTGGTCGGGATGCAGGATCCTCCCCGCGCGGAGGCGCGAGAGGCGATCCATCGCTGCAAGAGAGCGGGAATAAAGACTGTGATGATAACCGGAGATCATCCTGATACCGCCCGCGCCATCGGCCGCGAACTCGGGATTATCGAGCACGGTGACGAGTTAATCGCAGGCAAAGAGCTTGAGAGGATGAGCGAAGCTGCGCTTACCGATCGCGTCGGCACGATATCCGTCTACGCTCGCGTGACGGCTGAGCACAAGCTACGAATCGTCCGGGCTTGGAAAGCGCGGGGTGCGGTAGTCGCAATGACCGGAGATGGCGTGAACGACGCGCCGGCGCTGAAAGAGTCCGCGGTCGGCGTGGCGATGGGAAAAAGCGGGACGGAAGTTACCAAGCAGTCGGCCGACATCATAATAACCGACGACAACTTCGCCTCGATCGTGGCCGCAGTCGAAGAAGGCCGCGGCATTTACGATAACATCGCCAAGACTCTCGGCTATCTGATGGGCGGCAACGCGGGCGAGTTGGCGGTCATGCTGGTGGCCGCACTGGTGGGTTGGCCACTGCCGTTGCTGCCGATACAACTCCTCTGGATCAACTTGGTTACGGATGGTCTGCCGGCGTTAGCGCTCGCGACCGACCCGATAGATCCTGACGTCCTTTTGCGCCCGCCTCGAGATCCTAAGTCCGAGATTATGGACCGGGGATTCCTCGCATTGCTGGCATTGACCGGGTGCCTAACTGCGGCTGTCACGCTGGCAGCGTTCGCCTGGGAACTTTACGTGGACGGCAATGTGATGGATGCTCGCAATGCCGCATTCTCCGCTCTGGTGATTGCGGAGTTGATGCGCGCTTTCGGGGCGAGGAGCAACGTTCGGACCGTCTGGGAAGTGGGATTACTCTCGAATTTGCGCCTCTTTGCCGTGGTATCGGTGAGTTTCGGACTGCAACTTGTGATTCATCATCTGTCGCTCCTTGAGCTTCTGTTTGGAATAGAGCCGATCACCTTCGGACAATGTATCTGGTGGATAGTTTTGGGTCTGATTCCGCTGGCTGTACTCGAAGGACGGAAGATTGCGCGACGGAAACGTGGGGCAGTCTGAGGGACGTACTTTAGACGCAAGAGCATTGGCATAGGATTGGCTACTGGACGCTGCCCGCGCGGGTTCCGTGACGGGCGCCACAATTGACGAGGAGGAAAAATGAAGCGAATAACGATGTTGCTCGCGGCGGGGTTGATTTTGTTCGCCGCAACGGTGCCTGCGGTCCGGGCAATTGCCCAACCGACGACCGTCACCGATGACACCCTGGAACAGAGCATCACCACAGCCAAGACACCTGCAGACCACGAAGCAATCGCCGCCTTCTACGACAAAGAGGCAGCGCGACTGGAAGGGTACGCTAAACTTCATCATTTGACACATGAAACTTACGAAAAGTTCCGCCTAAAACCGCCTGACATGGCCCATCACTGTGACGAGCTTGCCAAGAGTTATCAGCACGGTGCGAATGAAGCGAAAGCTCTCGCGGAAGAGCATCGCGCGATGGCCAAGAAGGGTGGCGAACAGTAGATCTCGAAATGGGCAGGGCAGCGTTTGAGGCCCTGCCCAGTTGCTAAGTCTAGTCGGCTGGATCTTACATAGCCAAGAACTGCGAACGATGCTTCTTGCGGACCGGAAGCAGGACCCCTTTGAGTAGCAGCCGGATACGGTTCGTCTGCGCCGCCTCAAGTCCTAGGTCTCGACGCATTGCATTGGGCTAGGTAGAGGTGGGTAGCGGCAGAAGTTGCGGTGGACCAGGCGAGGAGGTGCACTATCGTGTTTTTGCGCAATGAAAGTTGGGTTCTTTTGCAGCACGAAAATGGCCACTTCCTTTCCACCATGCAAAGGATTGGTCCAACGGTATCTATCTGATTTTTTCTTGTAGACTTCGATTTCATGTAGACTAGCGCGTGTTCAAACTTGAAGCCTCCGCGCTTTAGGTGAGCGAGCATCGGGTTGACGCGGATCGGCTGGGAAAGGGAATCCGTGGCGCGCCGCGCGATCGCCTAATCGCTGA
>JBGPMZ010000401.1:0-3658 GCA_041487255.1 Binataceae bacterium (SeqCode)
GCCACAAGCAACATCGCGGCGCCCACGAGCGACATAGCGATAATGAACAAGCACGCCCAAAATTCGTGAGGCGGCTTCAGAGGTTTCACCCATAAATAGAAAATCAAAGCTGCGGCAAAAAACGCCACCGCCAAAGCCGTGTTCGCTTGAAACTCATACCAGGAGAAATAACTCTCCCAAAGCTGGTTGTGTCTCTCCAGCGTGATCACCGGCAAATAAAAATATTCCAGCGACTGAAATTCATGATCAACGGTACCGATCGCGGGCGCGACGTTTTTGAGGCCGGTTTGTAACCGGTCGAGCAGAGCCGCTCTGAGCGCCTTGTAAGTCTTGGAATGGTCCAGCTTGCGGCGCACGATCGGGCGCGCGATCCAACGATTGAAGACCAGCCAAACGACGGTGTTGAGGACAAAGCCTAGAAGCAACGATAGTGGAAGCAGTGCGGCGGTGGTCGCGACAACGATGTCTTGGTTGATGATTACAAGAGCAATCGACTGGTTCGCCAGCCATCGGGATAGACCTTCAAGGACGAGAAGCATCGCCGCGCACAATACTGTGCCCGGTAAAAATGTCTTGATTATCTTGCCGAAGGAAAAGGCGCTGAGCATGGCCGCAGGTTCTGCGGACGGAGGCTACTGCGTCATTCTGTGAGCGTCAACCCGACGATTGGTTAGCTCTTCGAAGGCGTGATGCGCCCTGCTGATGAATGCTCGCACCCGCTCGGGTGACTTCTTGCCATCTGGATGCTCGACCCCGGAGTTCACATCGACGGCGTAAGGTCTGACGGTCAGGATGGCGTTCCGAACATTTTCAGGTGTTAGACCACCAGCCAGAACTACGGGTCTGGAAGTGCCCTCGACGATACGCGCGCTGATAGACCAGTCGTGCGTCTGACCAGTACCTCCGATGCGGGTTGCGGTTTCGGTATCGATCAGGATCGCATCGTAGGACTTCGCAGTCTCGGTGGCTTCACCGATCGACTCGGGGCCGTGCACGTGAACGGCTTTAATTAGCTTGATTCCTGGCAGTTCCTTGCGCAGCCGGGGAACATCGCGAGTGCTGAAGTCTCCGTGCAACTGAATGGTGTTCGCGCCCATTACCCTCGCAGTCTCGATAACCCATTGCGCGTCACTGCGATGGGTGACGAGGACAGTTGCGATTAAGGGAGGCGCTGCGGCAATTATCTCAGCCGCGCGAGTAGCGTCGATCTCATCATCTGTCGCATACCGCAACCCAACGAGGAAGCCGAGCGCGTCCGTACCCGAGGAAATCGCCATCGAGGCTTCGTCCAGGCTGGTATTGCCGCAAATCTTTACCTTCAAAGGAATCTCCAACGGAAACCCGCTCCGCGACCATTCTAACAGCCGGCTAGTTGGGTCACCAACTTTGGAAACCTCCGCGCCAACCAATCCCATCCCGCCTCATCGGTTCCGAGGATTGCGTGTTGGACAGGTTTCGCGCCCTTTATGCGCCGGGGCGGTCTTCGCTGCCTTGCGCGCCGCCGGTGGCCGGCGGTGTCGAAGGAGGCGCGGCGCTCTCGGGAACCGGGATGCGATACTCGCAGCCTTCCTTCGCGCATTGCCATCGCGCGCCCTCCTTCTTGGTGACTTTCTCCACCAGGTAGGGGGCGCCGCACGTCGGGCAGGGTTGCGGGATGACTTTATCCCAGCTCGCGAACTTGCACTTCGGATAGCGGCCGCATCCGCAGAAAAGCTTGCCGCGGCGCGTGCGCCGCTCCAGCATCTCGCCCTCTTTGCATTCCGGGCAATGCACACCGGTCTTGACGGGTTCAGCCTTAAGCTTCTTGATGCCGTCGCAATCGGGATAGCCGGAGCATCCGAGGAACTCGCCGAAGCGCGAGCGCTTGCGCACCATCGGCTTGCCGCACTTTTCGCACATGACATCGGTCATGGTCGCGGCAACCGATGCCTGGACCTCGATGCCGCCTTGGTCGTCGCGTTTGAACTCCTTGGTATTGCGACAGGCCGGATAGTTGGAGCACGCGAGGAATTCGCCGTTGCGGCCCCATTTAATGACCATCTCACCGGCGTCGAGCTCGCAAATGAGCCCGGTCTTCACCCCGGTGCGCTTCACCTCGGGCATCTTGTCCATGGCTTCGCCGAGGCGCTTTGAGAATGGCTTCCAGAAACGGTGCAGCGTCGGAATCCATCCGTCCCGGCCTTCTTCGACGTCGTCGAGTTCTTCCTCGAGCTTCGCGGTGAAGCCGACTTCGAGCACGTCCGGGAATCCCTTGACGAGCAGATCACTGACGACGCGCCCGAGCGAGGTGGGTCGCAGGCGCTTGCTCTCGTCTTCCTCGACGTAGACCTTGGTGAGGCTGTTCATGATGGAGACGTAAGTTGATGGCCGCCCGATGCCCTTCTCTTCCAGCTCCTTGATGAGGGTGGCCTGGCTGAAGCGCGGCGGCGGCTGCGTGAAATGTTGTTCAGGATCGAATCCCAACAGTTTGAGGATTTCGCCCTCGGATAGCTGGGGCAACATCCCTTCCTGCTCTTCGGGCTCGTCCTGACCCTCGATGTAAACGCGGACGAAGCCGTCGAACTTCATCACCTGGCCAGTCGCGCGGAAGATCGCGTCGCCGCTCTCGATATCGATGGTGGTACGATCGAACACTGCGGGCAGCATCTGGCTCGAAACGAAGCGGTTGAAAATGAGCGTATAAAGGGCGAGTTCGTCCTTGTCGAGATAGCGCGCCATCGACTCGGGATCGCGGTCGGTTGAGGTCGGGCGAATGGCCTCATGGGCATCCTGAGATGACTTCGAACCCTTGTAGAAGTTCGCGTGGTCCGGCAGGTACTCTTTGCCGTACCGATTCGCGATGTAGCCGCGCACCATCTCGAGCGCCTGCGGCGACACCCGCGGCGAATCGGTACGCATATAAGTGATGAGACCGGTCGCGCCGGCCTCGCCCAGCTCGACGCCTTCATAGAGGCGCTGGGCGATCTTCATCGTGCGCGAGGGCGAGAAGTAAAGCTTGCGCGCGGCCTCTTGCTGCAGGCGCGAGGTGATAAACGGAGGCGTCGGGCTGCGCTTGACCTCCTTGCTCTCGATACTCTTGACGGTGAACGGCTTGGCCTCGCACGCCGCCATCACGTCGCGGGCTTCCTTTTCGGGAAGCTTGTAGTTCTTGTTGTCGATGCGCTGGCCGGCGTGGCTGAACAGCTTCGCCTTGAACGGCGGAGGATTCTTGCCCTCCAGCGAGGCATCGAGGGTCCAATATTCCTCGGCGCGAAACGCCTCGCGCTCCTTCTCGCGCTCGACGATTATCCGCAGCGCGACCGACTGCACGCGTCCGGCACTGATACCGCGCTTGACCTTATCCCAGAGGATCGGGCTGATGCGGTATCCGACCAGACGGTCGAGCACGCGACGCGCCTGTTGGGCATCGAAGAGCGGACGGTTGAGCTCGGTCGGATGCTCGATCGCCTCTTTTACGCCATCCTTGGTGATTTCATGGAGCAGGATGCGCTGGACCTTGCCATTGAGACCCTTGCCCAGCCGATCGGCGATGTGGAAGGCGATCGCCTCGCCCTCGCGATCCGGATCGGTGGCGAGGTAGATATGGTCCTTACCCTTGGCCTGCTTCCTTATATCCTCGATGATCTTGGCCTTGCCCGGAATGACGTGGTATTCGGGC
>JBGPMZ010000402.1:0-3646 GCA_041487255.1 Binataceae bacterium (SeqCode)
CCGCTCATGCGCTGCCACCAGCAGCCGGCGCTGGAACGCCTGTGGCGTCTGCGCCTGGTAGAGGCCCGCGCGTTTCAGCGTCGCGTGGATGGCGCCGTCGGCCACTCGCTTGAGGGTGTCGGAAACCGGGATCGCGGCGATCGCGGCGCCGCGCGCGGCCGCCGCCTCGAGGCATCGGCGGAAGAGGGCAGCGTCGGCAAAGGGACGGGCCGCATCGTGGATGACGATGACCTCGGCCTCGGCGCTGGTGAGCGCGAGCGCGACGCGCACGGAATCCTGCCGCTCGATGCCGCCGGGGGTGATTTTCACCGGGACCTCGAGGCCAGCCCGCGCAACCTCCTCGCGGGTCTTCTTCTCCATACCGGCGGGAATCGCGATGACGACCTCCGTGAGCGAGGTCAGCTTGGCCAGCGTCGCGAGGGAATAGTGGAGCATTGGGCGGCCGTGGAGCTTCACGAAGGCCTTGGGCTCACCGACACCGAGTCGGGAGCCGCTACCGGCCGCGACGATGATTGCGGAGCACACCATCAACTATGCTCATATACGCGAATCGCCATCGGAGCGCGACTTTTCATCGCACCTGGCGCGACGATTCAGGAAATGAAAAGGGCCGGATGTCGAAACACCCGGCCCTCGAAGCGGATTCGTATCGCCTAGTTGGCGAACATCGTCTTGAGCTCTTCCATGATTTTTTCCTCAGGATGAGCCTTGGCGATGGAGAGCTCCTTGACCAGCAGGCTGCGCGCGGTATCGAGCATCTTGCGCTCGCCGAATGACAGCTCCTTGTCGCCCTTGAGCACCAGCAGATCGCGCAGGACCTTGGCGATCTCGAGGGGCGAGCCGGTCTTGATCTTCTCGGTATACTCGCGATAGCGGCGATTCCACGTCTGGGTGTCGACCTCGACCTTGCGCTGGCGCAGGATGCGATAGATTTTGTCCACCATATCCTTGCCGATGACGCGGCGCAGGCCGACGGACTCGACATTCTCGGTGGGAATCATGATGGTCATCTTTTCGGTTCCGAGAATCTTGAGCACGTAAAAGCGACGCTCGGTTCCGGAGATTACCTTCACCTGGATGTCGTCGATGACCGCCACACCGTGCGCCGGATAGACGACCTTTTCGCCCTTCTTAAACTGCAAATTCATCTTTGTTTGACACCGCCAACAGTCTTTTGAAAGTCCAGAAAGGTTGATGACCCGGACCTAATCCGAAGGTTCACCACCGATTTGGGATTGACTGGAGATTTGACTTTACGATTATGGCACACTTTATGGCGACTGTCACTCTGCCGAATATCAACGTGGGACAGCTAAAGGTATTATTAGAACATTGTTGCGAAAACGGATCACCGAAAAGCAGGAGACAATTGCAATTCCATCACAATTGCGTCTTCGCCCGGACCGTAGTAGTGCCGTCTCAAACGCCGTTCTTCAAATTTGAGTTTTCGATAGAGTTGTCGAGCAGCCACGTTAGCTCGACGTACCTCCAATGTGACGCAACTAGCTTGCTTGGAGGCAGCTTCGGCGATGGTCGAATTCAGCAGGTAGAATCCGACGCTGCGGCGACGATACTCCGGATGGACCGCTATATTCAGGATGTGGCATTCGTCCGCTACCAGCCATCTACAAAGAAATCCAACGAGGCTACCGGGTGCCGACGCATCGTCCAGTTCCGCCTTTGACGCGCCGAGACTGGCGACCACGATCTTCGAAAACGGCAGGGTCAACTCACGCTCGAACGACTTGAGGCTCCAAGGCGTCGCGTATGCCATCCGCTCGATCTCGTTGATTCGAACCAAATCGCCGGCGAGGGCATCTCTGAGCACCACACCCATCGTCCTCGATGATAGCACGACGCCGATTTGCATATGCATCATGCCGGTCGCGCACGTATTTGAATTGACAATGCCGCGAGGCGGCTGCCTCGTGGCATCGAGTCCAATGGCTTTGTTTCGTCGTTCTAGGCGGCGGCGCGCACCTCGCCGGTAGCATCGCCCTTCACTACGATGATATCGAGCAGCTTGTTTTGCAGGCGATGCTTGAACGTCGTGACCGGCTTGGCGAACTCGATGCGGGTAGTGAAGTCGGCCGGGCATGAGGACGAAACGTGGCATAGCCGACGGAGCGCTTCGCCGCGCACGCTCGCACTCAGGGTTAGCACGCCGTCAATCAGCGCGAGGTTGTAATCGTAGTCAGGCATTTCGTCGGGAAGATTCCACAGCCGCTTGAGCGACGAGGCCGGCAGCTTGCGCGGCATCTCGAGGCGCACCAGGTAAGCATTCGCATGCTCAGAGACGGTGTAGACGGTGCCGTAGCGGCGATCGCGCTCGGTTTTCTCGTCGTGGAGATCCGACATGAAGCCGTCGAATGCTACTTTGCGCTGGCTGCTGCGAAGCTTGCTGCCGCCCGCGAGGATCGATCCGAGCAGAGCTAGCGGGAGTCCATAAATCGCCGCTCGATAGGTCATCTCTTTGGAAGGCTTGCCGTGCAGGATACCTTCGCGCATGCGGAAGGTGGCCTCGCCGACTGCGATGAGGATGCCGAGCAGAATCCATCCATAGGTACCCGACGAGAACACCCCGTCACCCATCACTATCACGCCGAATACGAGCAGAATCGCGGGATAAAGGATGGCGTTGATCAGGGCATTGAGCGCGCTGGAGCGCTCGCGTGAGAATGCGCCGGTGTCGCCCGCGGCATACTCGAGGTTGCGTTTGCTCGCATCGGGCATCGCGCCGAGGAGCGGTTCCAGAAGTCTTAAGAGCAGTTTTACTCCCATCGGCACCGCTTTGATGGTGGAAAGATCGACCGATGCGAGAACCGTGTCGAAGTCTTCCTCAAGTTCGCCGGGAAAATGCTTCTCGCCGATGGGACCTGGCAGAGTTCCGATGTCCTTGGGAAGATTCATCATTGCCGCCGGCGCGGCTACCGTTGCGCGAGGTGCGGGCGCTGCCGCCGCTGGAGCAGGAGCCGCTGCAGGTGTCTTTGCCGGAGCCGACGCCACGGGAGCGGCGTGGGCTGCGGCACCATTGGTTGCTGCCGCCGCGCCTTCGCCGGCCGACGCCGGAGCTGCGGCGCCACCCTCCTTGTGGAAACGCGACGGCGCGTCATCGGGAATCGTCAGCTCGGGATGGAGCACGCGTGCGCGTTGGAGCAGGACATCTTGGGTTTCCGGAATGTCGGGGTCGGGAACGCAGCAGTCAACCGGACATACCGCGGCGCACGCCTCATGGTCATGAAATCCTACACACTCGGTGCATTTGGAGGGGACGATGTAATAGATATCCTGCGCGATCGCGGGACTGCTTTGCCCATTGAGGTCCCATGCAACAGCGCCCGCATAGATCGCGGTGTTGGGACATTCGGGTTCGCACGCGCCGCAGTTGATGCAATCGCTGGTAATGACTGTCGCCATCTAAAGTTCCGACCTCAAAGAATTTCGAAGCTAATCAAGACTTGCCGCAGGCCCTGGTTTAGCTGACGCAAACCGGAGGACTGGCCGATCTCATTGACCATAACTGTACCAAGTTTTTCGTGTCAACGCCGTCAGCAAAACTCATCTGAGCTGAATTCACAATGCGCTGCGGCCTGAAACATCCCCCGGCGTACCCGAACCTCTCGACGTTTTTGACGGTGAAAAGTCC
>JBGPMZ010000403.1:0-3642 GCA_041487255.1 Binataceae bacterium (SeqCode)
CGCGCAAACGAGTGGGCGCCTGCTCGCCGAGCACCCATCGGATTGCGTCAACTACGTTGGACTTGCCGCATCCGTTGGGACCGACGACGGCAGTCACGCCGGGCGCGAAACCGATGTTGGTTTGCTCGAAGAAGGACTTGAAGCCTACCAGCTCGAGGCTCTTAAGACGCATCTACCCTCGCCTCCACCACACCACCATTCAACCTCCACGAAGCTACCTGCTAAAAGGCGCGAGCGTCAAGTCATAGCCGCAAGGGAAGGTGTGGAAAACCTTCCTCATGCGCTAGGAATTGTGGATAGGCGCCCTAATCCTGGAGCAGTTCAGTATTCCAGTAGGCGGAGTCTACATTGGTCAGGAAGGGCATCCACTCGCGATAATGCTTGAGGCTGAACATCTCGGTGGTGAACGGAGTCCACTCCGGGCGCCGAGGCCGCCGAATCAGCATCATGCTGGATTGCTCGGGAGTGCGCCCGCCCTTGCGGCGATTGCAGGAGTGGCAGGAGCATACGATGTTCTCCCACGTCGAGACCCCGCCCTGCGAGCGCGGATTGACGTGGTCGAGGTTCAGCTCGGTGCGCGAGAAGCGCTTGCCGCAGTACTGGCAGGTGTTGTTGTCGCGCGCGAAGATGTTGAAGCGGGAGAAGCGCACGTGGCGCTTCGGCACCCGCTCATAGGCCACCAGCAGCAGCACGCGGGGCACGCGGATGTAGCCCCCCACGATGCCGAGGCGCTCATGATGCATCTCAATCGCGAGGTCGCGCCAGCTATCGAAATCGAAGGTGCGGTACTGCTCGTCGACCGCCTTGGCGATGCCCTGGTAGAGCAGCGCGAAGGCCCGCTTTACCGAAGTCACGTGGACCGGCAGATAGGAGCGGTTCAGGACCAGGACCCTGCTATTGAGGAGTACCCCGCCTTGTCCGTTAAGCGCGATTGGTTGGGCCACCGCAGACATCCTTCAAATTGCTATAGAGCACTGCATAATATGTCAAGGCGGGTAAAGTTAAGAGTCGCTAAAGCTTCCCCTTATCATAACGGATTGAGGCTACCTCTACTCACATAGTGTGCGTCTGATCTTACCGCTTGCGCGCATAGAACATGGTTCGTATGATCGTCATGACCCGGGGTTGTGGAGGAAGGGTAGGACGCCCGCTTTGAACCAGACATTCGTATTCGACCGTCAATCAATCCGTACAGCGGCCCGGAGCCTGCGGCGGTCGCGACCGCGCGATTGCGGGCGGTTGCTTGACCCTGACCGGGGCGCCGTTCAAAACATCTAGTGAAGCCAAACCTACAGTGAAACGCGAACTACTCATCAACGCCTGCAACCTCGAGGTGCGGGTGGCGGCGGTCGAGGACAACTCGCTCGCCGAATTTTACCTCGAGCGCAACCAGCAGCGCAGCATTGTAGGAAACATCTACAAAGGGAAGGTGACGCGGGTGCTGCCCGGGATGCAGGCCGCGTTCGTCGATATCGGGCTGGAGAAAGCCGGCTTTCTGCACGTCTCGGATTTTCTCACCGGCATCGACGCAGTCGGTTCGATGGCCGACATGCTCGGCGAGGAAGTCGAGACCGAGCCGGTCGGACCTGAAGAAGTTGTCGAGCAGCCCAGCGAGGACGCGCCGGACCTGACCGCCGTCAGCGAAGATGGGCAAGCATCGCAACCCGAGCAAGGACGCGGACGGCGGCGCAGGCGCCGAGGAGGCGCGCAACCACGCCGGGTCAGGCTGCCGATCGAGCAGCAGCTTCATCGCGGTCAGGAGATCATCGTTCAAATCGCCAAGGAGCCGATGGGCACCAAGGGCGCGCGGCTGACCTCGTCGATATCGTTGCCGGGACGCTTCCTGGTGTACATGCCGACCAGCAATAACCTCGGGCTGTCGCGGCGCATCGAAAGCGCTGAGGAGCGCGCGAGGTTGCGCGCGATCCTGACCGAGATGCGCCCGCAGCAAGGCGGCTTCATCGTGCGCACCGCCTGCGACGGCGTGAGCCGCCGCGAGATTCAACGCGACGTCGCGTTTCTCACCAAGACCTGGGCATCGATACTCAAGAAGAATGAAAACTCGCCGCCCGCATCAATGCTGTACAGCGATCTCGATGTGGCGCTGCGCACGGTGCGCGATCTTTTTTCCAGCGAAGTAGACAGGCTCTGGTGCGACGATCAGGACACCTACAGCCGCATCGTGCAGTTCGTGCAGACCTACATGCCGCGATTGCGCGGGCGGGTGCAGCTCTACCATGAGAACGAACCGCTCTTCGAGCATTTCAAGATCGAGCCGCAAATCGAGCGCGCACTGGATCGCAAGGTCTGGCTCAAGTCGGGCGGCTACCTGATCTTCGATCAGGCCGAGGCTCTTACCGCAATCGACGTCAACACCGGACGCTTCGTGGGCAAGAAGAGTCAAGATGAGACTATCCTGCGCACCAACCTCGAAGCGTCCGACGAAGTGGTTCGGCAACTGCGGCTGCGTAACATCGGCGGCATTATCATCGTGGATTTCATCGACATGACGCGCGAGGCCGATCGCAAGCGCGTCAGCGAATCGCTCAAGGAATCGCTGCGGCGCGACAAGGCGCGCACCTCGGCGCTGAAAATTTCGGAACTCGGCCTGGTGCAGATGACGCGCAAGCGCACCCGCGAGAGCCTCGAGGAGTTGCTGACGGATCCGTGCCCGCGATGCCAGGGGAGCCGTGTCGTAAAGTCAGTCCCGACGCTGGCCGCCGAGGTCCTGCGCGGAGTGCATCGTGAGGCGGTGAAGAAGCCTCCGACTGAAATGCTGATGGTGAAAGTCAGCTCGCAAGTCGCGCGCTATCTCTATGACTTCGGCGCGAAGGATCTGGAAGCGCTGGAGCATCAGCTCAGCACGAAAATCGTGCTGCGCTCGAAGGACGGCCTCGATCCCGGCGCATTTGAATTGAGCCAGGCCCCCGCCGCCGCCTGACTTCGTTTTGGACGGACCAGTTGTTCGTCAAGCACCCCGCTTGATTGGGCGAAGATGGCGACGTAGGTTCGTGTCGCTCGTTTAAGGAGAGGTTTCAAAGGCGTGAAGAACTAACTGCTCATTCCGGTTCGATCGAAAACCGAACGCGAGCGCGTGTGCGCCCGCGGCTTGAGGAGCAGTTATGTTCGTGCGCGTTTCAAATCTCTCCTTTTCCTATTCCGACTCCGTCGCGATTGTCCGCGACGCGAATTTTCAAATTGCCGCCGGCTGGACCGGGATCGTTGGTCCCAATGGCGCCGGCAAAACCACCCTGATGCGGCTGATCGCGGGCGAGTTGGCGCCGGTCTCGGGCAGCGTCCATTTCGATGGCTTCGGCACGGGTCCGATTCTGTTGCGCCAGACCGTCGAGGAACTGACGTCTGAAATCGAGCGCTTTGCTGCCGCGCGCGACGGCGCGGCTTGCCGGCTCTTCGGTGAACTCACGCTGAAGCCCGAGGAAATCCCGCGCTGGCCAACGCTCTCGCCTGGCGAGCGCAAGCGATGGCAGGTGGGCGCCGCGCTATGGAGCAATCCGGTTGTCCTGATGCTCGATGAGCCGACCGACCACCTCGACAGCGAAGCGCGCGATTTTCTGATCGCCGGCCTGCGCAGATTTCGCGGCATCGGCATCGTGGTGTCGCACGATCGCGCGATGCTCGACG
>JBGPMZ010000404.1:0-3641 GCA_041487255.1 Binataceae bacterium (SeqCode)
ATGTGGGGCATGACGATCGACCTCAACGCATGCACCGGATGCAGCGCATGTGTCGCGGCCTGCTACGCCGAAAATAACGTGCCGATCGTCGGCAAGGAGCAGGTCGAAGCAGGACGCATTATGTCGTGGATTCGGATGGACCGCTACTTCCCTGAGCCTGCGCGCCCGGAGCCTCAGCCGCAGCTTTATCTAATGCCGATGCTGTGCCAGCAGTGCGATCACGCGCCGTGCGAGCCGGTCTGCCCGGTGTTCGCGGCCGTGCACACCGACGAGGGCCTCAACGCGCAGATCTACAATCGCTGCGTCGGCACCCGGTATTGCGAAAACAATTGCCCGTACAAGGTGCGGCGCTTCAACTACTTCGAGCCCGACTGGCCCGAGCCGTTCAATCTGCAGCTCAACCCGGATGTGACGGCACGCAGTGTGGGCGTCATGGAGAAATGTACCTTCTGCATCCAGCGCATCGTCAGCACCGAGATCAACGCCAAGATTGAGAAGCGTCCGGTGCACGACGGCGAGATCGTCACTGCATGCGCACAGGCGTGCCCGACCAAGGCGATCTCATTCGGCGACATGAAGGATTCCGAGAGCGAGATGATGGAGCGTCGCCGGGCACACAGCAATCGCGCCTACCGCTCGCTGGAGGCGCTCAATACCCAACCGGCGATCGTCTATCTGCGCAACGTCTACCACGAGCGGGAGAAGTCCTAGTGGCTGCCGCGATCGAACCTATCAACCCGAATCCGACGTACGCGGACGTCGATCGCGGGGTGCATCGCCTAATGGAGCCGCCGGGGTTGATCTTCTGGGTATGGATCGGCTTCTGCGCGACGCTGGTGGCGGTTGCGGCCGCGCTGTGGACGCGCCAGATCTACGAGGGCCTCGGAGTGACCGGACTGCGCCAGCCCACGATGTGGGCGGTGTACATCACCAACTTCGTCTTCTGGGTCGGGATCGCGCACTCGGGCACGTTGATCTCGGCGATCCTCTATCTCTTCCGCACCCGTTGGCGCACCGCGGTCTTTCGTGCCGCGGAAACCATGACGCTGTTCGCGGTCGCAACCGCGGGATTGTTCCCGCTGGTCCATCTCGGGCGTGTATGGAATGCCTACTGGTTGTTGCCCTATCCGAACGAGCGCTACTTGCAGCCGAATTTCCGCTCGCCGCTGGTATGGGACGCCTTCGCGGTCTCGACCTATCTCACCATCAGCGCGACCTTCCTGCTGATGGGGCTGATTCCCGACGTCGCCAACGCGCGCGACGTCGCCAAGGGCCGGCGCAAAATCTTCTACTCGATGCTGTCGTTCGGATGGCGCGGGACCGATGAGCAATGGCGCCATTACCAGATGATGTACCTGCTGCTGGCGGGTCTCGCGACACCGCTGGTCATCTCGGTGCATAGCGTGGTGTCGTGGGACTTCGCGATGGCGCAACTGCCCGGATGGCATAGCACGATCTTCGCGCCGTACTTCGTCGCGGGTGCGATTCTGTCGGGCGTCGCGATGGTGCTGACGCTGCTTATCCCGATGCGCCGGCTGCTCAACCTCGGAGAATTCATCACTCCATGGCACCTCGACAACCTCGCGAAGATCATCCTGCTGACATCGCTGGTGGTGAGCTATTCGTACATCACCGAGACCTTCATGACCTGGTACGGCCAGGATCAATACGAGGTCGTGACCTTCAACATGCGCTATTGGGGTCCATACGGACCGCTGTTCTGGCTGATGGTGTTCGGCAACTGCGCGTTGCCGCTCGCGCTGTTCTCGCCGCGGATTCGGCGCCGCACCATCCCGCTTTTCATCATTACGATTTTCGTCAACATCGGGATGTGGCTGGAGCGTTTCGTGATTTTCGCCGGCTCGCTGACCACCAGCTTCATCCCGTCGCAATGGGGTTTCTATCGGCCGTCGATCACCGAAATCATGATCACGGTCGGCAGCTTCGCCTGGTTCCTGATGTTGTTTTCACTGTTCACGCGCTACCTGCCGATCATTTCGACGACCGAACTCAAGGAAGGGATTCATTGGCTGCGCCAGTCACTGCGCGACGACTATTACCCGGGCCTCCCAAGATCATCAGATGAGCGCTGAAATCGAATTGGTCGGCAGCTTCGCCGAAGAACACCAATGCGTGCACGCGGTCGAGGTGCTGAAGCACAACGGCATCGCATTCCGCGTGTTCTCGCCGATTCCGAGCGAGCCTTTGCTGCATGCGATCGGACGCGGGTTGAGCCCGGTGCGCGCGTTCGTGCTGATGGGCGCGATCGCGGGAGTACTCACCGGCCTCGCGGTGACGGTCGGAACCTCGTGGGAGTGGAACCTGGTGGCGGGCGGCAAGCCGGTCGTGTCGATACCGCCCTTCATCATCATCATGTTCGAATTGATGATCCTGTTCGGAGGGCTGTCGGCGGCGTTGAGTTTTTTCATCTTCGCGCGGTTACCGCAATTCGATCCGATTGCGGGTTACTCGGAAAGGTTTGGCGCGGATCGCTTCGGAATCGCGGTGGCATGCGAAGAGGCCGACAGCGCGAAAGTCGAAGCATTGATGCGCGAGGCCGGCGCCGAGGAAATCGCGCACGAGGATCCGCGCTAGGGTGAGTGCTCGTCCTCAAGCGCTCACGCGGAAAGCCCCCGCGATGATCCCGGGCGCTGAAGGCATTCGCACGCCGATTGCGCTGGTGGCGATTCTCGTTGTGCTGACCCTGATTGGTCTTGCAGGCTTTGTCGCGGGCGTGATGACGGAGACGGAACCGCACGCGTGGCAGGCGTTTCTCGTCAACTTTCTCTTTTTCTTCGGCGTTGCCCAGGGCGGCGTGATGATCTCCGGCGCGTTCTACCTGACCCAGGCGCGATGGGGCGGCTCCGGCGCGTATCGGCTCGCCGAATCATTCTACCTCTTCATCCCGGTCGCGTTCGTTTTGTTCTGGGTATTGTTTTTCGGCCGTGCCGAACTATGGCCCTGGGTCACGAAGCCGGTTGCGAAGAATCCCACCTGGCTCAACACGCCATTTTTTTTCGCGCGCGAAGGTTTCGCCTTGCTCGCGCTGACGCTGCTCGATTTGTGGTTCATCCGTATCTCACAGCGTGTCGAGGTGCGGCAGTGGGCGCTCTCCAATGACAACATCGTGCTGCCGCCGACGGCGATCCGTCGCATCGCGCCGGCGCTCGCGCTCATCTATGCCGCGGTGATGTCGCTAGTCGCATTCGATCTGATCATGTCGCTGGCGCCGCAGTGGAAGAGCACGCTCTTCGGCGCATTCTTTTTCGTCGGCGCGTTCTGGAGCGGTATCGTGGCGATGGCTCTCACAGCGGTCGTGCTCCGAGGCTGCCTCGGCCCGGGAAACCTGTTCACTCGTGACAGCATCATGCACGACCTCGGCAAGTTCACCTTCGCGTTCTCGGTGTTCTGGGCCTACACGCTGTTCGCGCAGTACATCGTAATCTGGTACGGCGACATTCCCGCGGAGACTTTTTTTCTGGTGGTGCGCGGCGCGCTCATCGGCGGTCCCGCCGGCTACACCATCTACACGCCGTGGATGATCCCGACCTGGACGGTGCCGATCCTGGTGTGGGTGATTCCCTTCGTCGCGCTGATGGGTGTGAAGCCGAAAAAAACGCCCGCGATTCTCGGTAGCGTCG
>JBGPMZ010000405.1:0-3637 GCA_041487255.1 Binataceae bacterium (SeqCode)
ATCGGTGAAGGGCGACGGCAAGGTAATCAGGCAAAATATTTTCACGCAGACCGTGTTGATTCAGCGCGAAGAAGACGGCGGCGTGGTCGAGGCGACGCGCGAGGATCTGGTGTTGAACCGCCCGCCCAATCCAACGCCGCCCAACTAGTTTCGCATCCCGGGAACCATGCCCGATCGAGTGCACATCACGACGGCGATCTTTTATAGCAACGGACCGCCGCACGTCGGACACGCGTCGGAGGCCTTCGCCGCCGATGTCTTCGCGCGCCATTATCGCCGCAAACTCGGCAAGCACAACGTCACCTTCGTCACCGGCACCGATGAGCATGGCGACAAAAACTATCGCGCCGCGATAGCTGCGGGACTCAAGCCGAAAGAGTTCGTCGATCGCATCGCCGAGGTTTTCCGCAAGGGTTTCGATCTTCTAAATATCAGCTACGACTACTTCGTGCGCACCACCGATCCGGCGCATCAGAAGTTCGTGCAATCGATGCTGAAGAGCGCCTATGCCAAGGGCGAGATTTACTACAAGGACTATCAGGGTCTTTACTGCGTCGGATGCGAGCGCTTCTATACCGAGAAGGAATTGCTGCCCGGGGACGTCTGCCCAGCGCACAATACGCCGACCGAGCTGATCAACGAAGGCAACTATTTTCTGAGCCTGGAAAAACATCGCCGGAAGATCGCCGAACTCGTTCGCACCACCGATTTGATTCGTCCCGAGCGCTATCGTAACGAGGCGCTCAACATGCTCGCCGAGCCACTCGAGGATCTCTGCATCTCGAGGCCCAAGGCGCGGTTGGATTGGGGAATTGAGCTACCATTTGACGACAGGTACGTGACTTACGTCTGGTACGACGCGTTCTGGGCTTACCTGAGTGGGCTGCCCGACACCAGCAATTCGGCGCTGAGCAAGACGCTGGAGGTAACGGAGCACTTCATCGGCAAGGACATCCTGAAAACGCATATCGTATACTGGCCTGCGATCCTGATGGTGGCCGAGCTTCCGCTCTTTCGCCATCTCAACGTGCACGGCTGGATAAACTTCGGCGGCGCGCGGATGTCGAAAAGCTCCGGCAACATTCCAGACCCGATGGATTACGAGAGAAAGTTCGGTACCGACGTGCTGCGCTACATCGAGATGCGCGAGATCGTGTACGGCCTCGATATGGACTTCAGCGACGAGCGGCTCATCGAGCGCTACAACTCCGATCTCGCGAACAATCTGGGCAACCTCGCCAGCCGGGTGCTGCGGATGGCGCAAAGCTACTGCGGCGGCGAGATAAAAGTTGCGCCGGGTGGGCACCACGACGAGGATGACAAGGTCGGTCTCGCGTTTACACATGTTCGCCAAACCGTTGGAGCGGAAATCGAGGCTCTCCAGTTCAACCGCGCGCTCGACGCGATCCAGGTCGCCCTCGATGTGGCCAACAAGTACATCGTCGTCACCGAGCCGTTCAAAATGGCGAAGGATCCGGCCTCGATGCCGCGCGTCGAGCAGATCCTCGCGAACCTGCTCGAGGCGTTGCGGGTCAGCGCCGATCTTCTCGAACCGTTCATGCCGACGATGGCTGCGAAGCTGGTGGATCTACTAAATATCGATGAGAAGACTCTGCACGCGCCTTATGGTGAGGGCCTCCAGCCCGGGCATCGCGTAAAGCCGCCGGTCGCGCTCTTCCCGCGCCTCGACAAGCCGAAGAGCTAGGCTGTTTTTTCTTCTCTCGTCTTTCTGCGCCTCCCCCGTTGTTCGGAGTAGGATGTCCGGCGCGCTTTTGAGGATGCACCGAGCCGGTCCCGGTCCTGATCGCACTTGCCTTTGGGCGTGGATTGCCGCGATACTCGCGCGATTGCGGCGCGGGTTTTCCTCCTTGAAAATCTGGGGATCAAGCGTCGCATGACCGATTCGCGGAGGGGGAAATGTCCAATCCAGACTCGCTCCAGCCGGCCGGCTGGAAGCATCTAGTTGCCGTAGTTCTCGTACTGACGGTGGTTTTGGTGGGGGCGATCATCGTGGTGCCCGCGCAAAGTGGCGCGCGAAAGAGCGGGGCGACCTCGCACAAGGCCGACCTCATGAAATCGGTGGCGGCGACGCCGATCTATTTCGAAAAGAATGAAGGGCAGACTGACGGGAGCGTCAAGTATCTGGCACATTCCGGACAAACTTCCATCTTCATAACCGGCGATTCTACCGTGATTTCGATGGTCGGGGGGCGGGTTCATAAAGGCCCATCGCTGGTGACGGTCAATCCAGCTCCGAAGGAGGAGCTAAGCCTTACGCAATCGGCGGTGCGCATCAGATTGGCAGGCGCGAACCCGAATCCGCGGGTGATTGGCCTCGATCCGCTGCCGGGGCGGGTGAACTACCTCATTGGCGAAGATCCGGCGAAATACCATCGCAATGTGCGGACCTACGGGCGGGTCGAGGTGCAGGACATTTATCCAGGTATCAACGTTGTCAACTATGGGAGCAATGACTCATTCGAGAATGATCTCATCGTGGCTCCGCACGCTGACGCGTCGAGGATCAAATTCGCTATCGAAGGGCCTGCCGATACAGTCGCCGATGCCGAGGGCAATCTTCGCATGATGTTGCCGGCGGGCACCGTCGTCCTCGGTAAGCCAAGGGTATATCAGCGGCGCCCGGACGGGAGCCGAAGCTTAGTTGACGCTTCTTTCGTCCTGTCAAATAAGCGCACCCTCGAGGGAGGCGTGCCGCGGCAGGAGGTCGCGATCCGGCTTGCCGATTATGACCATACCCGCACGCTGGTGATCGACCCGCCGATCCTGGTCTATTCAAGCTATATCGGGGGACATGCTTCGAGCACCGGGCCGCTCAATCTCTCGCAGTTTTCCGCGGTAACAAACAACACTCCGCTGACGGTCGGGGACGTAGGCATCGACGTCGCGGTCGATTCGAGCAACAACGTGTATGTCACCGGCATCGCCTACTCGAATGATTTTCCAGCCGCGAGCGCGTTTCAGGCGACCCTCGCCGGCGCCAACACACCGCCCAAGCAAAACCCCAATGTCTTCGTCTCGAAGTTCGATCCCACCAAGTCGGGAGCGCTTTCTCTCGTGTATTCCACTTACGTGGGCGGCAGCGGCGATACTGCCCCGGCGGATGCCGGCCATGGCAACGGCGACCTCGGATTCGGGATCGCGGTGGATGCGGGCGCGCAGCCATTCATCGTCGGGCAAACCTATTCGACCAACTTTCCGCGCACCAGTCTGTGCGGCGCATTCGGGCAGAGCAACAATCAAGCCCATACGTTCACCAATGTAGGCTTCGTCGCGAAGATGAAAAGCGACGGCAGCGACCTGGACTGGGCCTGCTACATTGACGGGCAGAACAACGCGACCGAATCGCGCGTCGCACTGTCACCCGCCGGATGCGGAATCGGCACCCAGTGCAAGGCGTATCTGGCCGGGTCTGCCCAGAGCGACGGCACCACCGGCTTTCCAGTCAAGAATGCATTTCAGTCCGCGCTGCTCGGCGCTAGTGGCAAGAGCAACGCAACCTTTGTAGTGGTGCATGAAGATGGGCAATCGCTCGACTATGCCACGCTGTATGGGGGAACCGGCAATGGCGTCAATGCCGATGCCGGCATCGGGATCGCGGTCGACTCGAGCGGCAAGG
>JBGPMZ010000406.1:0-3635 GCA_041487255.1 Binataceae bacterium (SeqCode)
CATCGATGGCCTTGCTGATACTCGCGGGCGTGATGTTGTGCTCCTCATTGTACGCGAGTTGCTTGGCGCGCCGTCGATACGTTTCGTCGATGGCGAACTTCATCGAGTCCGTCACCCTGTCGCCATACATGATGACCTTGCCGTTGATGTGACGGGCCGCGCGGCCAATCGTCTGAATCAACGATCGCGGAGAGCGCAGATAGCCTTCCTTGTCGGCATCGAGGATCGCGACCAGCGACACCTCAGGCAAATCGAGGCCCTCGCGCAGCAGATTGATTCCCACCAGCACATCGAAGTCGCCTTTGCGGAGCCCGCGAATGATCTCGACCCGCTCAATCGTCTCGATATCGGCATGCAGGTAGCGAACCCGCACGCCGAGGTCGTGATAGTAGTCGGTCAGGTCTTCGGCCATCTTTTTGGTCAGGCAGGTCACCAGCACGCGCTCGTTCACTTCGACGCGCTTGCGAATCTCGTCAAGCAGGTCGTCGACCTGAACGCCCGCCTTGCGTACCTCGATCTCCGGATCGATGAGTCCGGTGGGACGAATGAGCTGCTCGACCACCAGCCCTTGCGATTTTTTCAGTTCCCAATCGCCGGGCGTCGCCGAGACATAGACGGCCTGCTTGATGGTCTGTTCCCATTCCTCGAAGTTGAGCGGCCGATTATCCAATGCTGAGGGCAGGCGAAATCCGAAATCCACCAGCGTCTGTTTGCGCGAGCGATCGCCGCGATACATCCCGCCGATCTGCGGCACCGTAACGTGGCTTTCGTCGATGAAGAACAGCGAGTTCTTGGGGAAGTAGTCGAGCAGCGTCGGCGGCGCCTGCCCCGGCATCCGTCCGGTCAGATGACGCGAGTAATTCTCGATGCCTGGGCAGAATCCCATTTCGGCGAGCAGCTCGAGGTCATACATCGTACGCTGCTCAAGGCGTTGCGCCTCCAGCAGGCGATTCTCCGAGCGAAACAGTTCGAGGCGTTCTTTCAGCTCTTCACGGATATTCTTGACCGCGATCTCCATCCGATCCGAGGTCGTCACGTAATGCGACGCGGGATAGACGCACACTGTCGAGAGTTTGCGAATGACCTTGCCACGCAATGGATCGATCTCGTATAGCGCCTCCACCTCATCGCCGAAGAACTCCACGCGCACCGCCCGGCTCTCTTCATATGCGGGGAAGATCTCGATGGTGTCGCCGCGCACCCGAAACGTCCCGCGATGGAAGTCGTAGTCGTTGCGCTGATACGCGATATCGACCAGCTTGCGCAGCACCTTGTCGCGATCGAGGTGCTGTCCTTCCTCGACGAACAGCACCATCTCGAAATAGACCTCGGGCTCGCCCAGGCCGTAGATGCATGACACCGATGCGACGATCAGGACGTCATTGCGCTCCAGCAGCGCCTTGGTCGCGGAATGGCGCAGCTTGTCGATGTCGTCATTGATGCTCGAATCCTTCTCGATGAAGGTGTCGGTCGAGGGGACATACGCCTCGGGCTGATAGTAGTCGTAGTACGAGACGAAGTAGCGGATTGCGTTCTCGGGAAACAGGCTCTTGAACTCATTATATAGCTGCGCGGCGAGCGTCTTGTTGGGCGCCATCACGAGGGTCGGCCGATTCAGCCGCGCGACGACATTCGCCATCGTGAAAGTCTTGCCCGAACCCGTCACCCCGAGCAGCACCTGATGCTGCACGTGATCGTCGAGGTAGCGGATCATCGACTCGATTGCGGCGGGCTGATCGCCATCGGGGCGATAGCCCGATACGAGTTTGAAGGTTCCTTCCTTACCGCGCGCCAATGAAAGCATGATGAGGAGCATTATAACCGCGCGCCCCGCCCGCGTCTCCACCCGTACAGCTCCACGATGCTTCCTTCAGCACAGGCCCTTATGCAAAATGTCGAACCGCTCTGATGAAAACGAAAAGTCGAAGCACGCTCAACTTTTCCCGGCTGTCGGTTCGGTAAGCCGACCGAAGCTTATTGAAGTCCTCGGCTATCACCGTTATATTTCCGTCAATTGATCATGCGTATGATGCAAGCGGCGGTTAGTCCCTACCAGCCGAACCGAACCCGATAGGAGAACTCATGAGACCGAATTCCTGGATACTCAAAGGATTGGCAGCCGTCAGTATCGCGGCCTTCTGTGCCGGTGCCTTGGCTGGTTGCTCGAGCATGGGGCAGCGGCGCGAATGGGGCGCCTGCACCGCGGTAGGCGCGGGATTGGGAGCAGGCGCGGGCGCCGCTTCCGGAATAGTTATCATGGACCAGACCCGCGGCAGCCGCGAAGCCAACAACGACTCGCGCGCCTGGGCGGGCGCGGGTGGCGCAGTCGCCGGTGCGCTGCTCGGCGGACTCGCGGGCCACTTCATCTGCGATCCCGTGGTAGCGCCGCCACCGCCACCTCCTCCTCCGCCACCACCTCCACCGCCGCCACCGCCTCCTCCACCGCCGGCCAAGCATGAGAAGCTGGTGCTGCGTGGCGTGCACTTCGACTTCAACAAGTCGAACATCCGCCCGGGCGACGCGGCGATCCTGGATGAGGCCACCGAGATTCTCAAGGCGCATCCGGACGTGACGATCTATGACGACGGCTATTGCGACGCGATCGGCAGCGAGGAATACAACCTCAAGCTATCGCAGCGCCGCGCCGACTCAGTGGCCAAGTATCTCGAAGACAAGGGCATCCCGACCACGCGGCTGATTGCGCGCGGATTTGGCAAGACCGACTTCGTCGCGCCCAACGACACCGACGAAGGTCGCGCCCAAAATCGTCGAGTCGAGCTGAAACCGACCGAGTGATCTGGTTTTACGGCAGGCAGCGGTCCACCTCGGACCGCTGCCTCGCCGCTCTCCCGGTCAAAAAAAGTCGCTCGCGGCTCTTACCCTCGCCGGATCCGGTGTTATAATTCGCCGCCATGATGGGGAACAGATTCGGAATCATTGGTGCGTCGCTTGCGCTAGTTTCGATGGCGGTACCGGCCGTCGTGCTGTCGGCTCGACCGGCGCTGAGCGCTGGCCAATCGAGTGATGCGGGCAAGCCCACGCTCGTGGCATCGGCAACGGCTCCGGAGCCGGTAGCGCACGCATCGCCGGCCGCCGGGAAAAGCCTCAAGTCGAAGGTCAAGGCCGCGCTGCAGAAGGTCAATCCGCTACGCCTCGTGCGCGATCGCGAGTTCAAGAAGGCGGCAGCACTGTTTCCGGACTTCTGCAAGGACTGGGAGCGCAAGCTGCACGATCGCGAGGTGAACAACCAGGGCCATATCACCTGGACGATGAAGGATGGATGGCAAACCGGCACTTACACCGGCTACAGTCCGGTGCAAAAGTGCGAGTGCCATCAGTCCAGCGATGGATACTCGATCGGCAAGGTGACCTACGACGAGTTCAAATACTACATCGTCGGAAAGACTCCGGACGAAGCGAAGCACGCCAAGCCAAAGGTCACCGATGATACCGCGACCACCGAACTGTTCCGATGGGACAAGGAAAAGTGGTTCTACTAGGACGCGGAATCCATTCGTGACCAATCTACAGGGCCGGCGGAGCGATGCTCCTCCGGCCTTTTGCGTATCTGTGTTCTCATCGACACTATGTCGATATGCGTCCGCCTCCGCTGCCGCTCAGTACCCTGTCACGGC
>JBGPMZ010000407.1:0-3633 GCA_041487255.1 Binataceae bacterium (SeqCode)
ACCAATCCTCGCGCTGGCATCATGCGAGGCGGTCGGCGGCTCCATCGATGCCGCGATGAACTACGCCTGCGCGCTCGAGATGATCCACACCTACTCGCTGATTCACGACGACCTACCGATGATGGATAACGATGATCTGCGTCATGGCAAGCCGACCAATCATAAGGTCTATGGCGACGCGATCGCGACGCTGGCCGGCGATGCGCTGGTTACCGACGCATTCGCGGCGGTCGCGCGCTTGCCGCTCGCGAAGCAGCATCCGGAGGTGGTACTCGAAGTCATCGCGGAACTTTCCGATGCGGCCGGCTCCCGCGGCATGGTGTCGGGGCAAGTCATCGATATCCTTGGCGAGAGCCGCGCGATGAACCTCGAGCAGCTCGAATATCTCCATAGCAAGAAGACCGGCGCGTTGTTCCTCGCGAGTGTGGTCGGCGGCGCGCGGCTCGGTGGGGCGACGCGGGTGCAGCTCGATTCGCTATCAAAGTATGCGCGAGCGCTGGGGCTATGCTTCCAGGTCGTCGATGACCTGCTCGACATTGAGGCCTCGACCGAGCAGATGGGCAAGCGCACCAACAAGGATCAGGCCGCCGGCAAGAACACCTATCCGGCGTTGATGGGCATCGAGCAGTCGCACGCGCTCGCGCATGATCTGGAAAGCCGCGCGCAAGCGGCGCTTTCATCGTTCGACAATCGCGCGGAGCCGCTGCGCGCCATCGCAAACTTCGTGGTGGAGCGAAAGCATTGAGCGCGCAGCCGGCAAGCGCGCCAATTGCGAGGGACCACGCGCCCTCGCGGCAGGCTTTCCTGGTGAGGCCTCGCGAGCTGGTGCTGCGCGAGGTTGCGCCGCCGCATCCGGGGCCGGGCGAGTTGCTGCTCCAGGTCAAGTGCGCCCTCAGTTGCGGTACCGACTTGAAGGCGTTTCGCCGCGGGCATCCGATGTGGCCGATGCCCACGCCCTTCGGCCATGAGTTCTCGGGTGTGGTAGTAGAGGTGGGCGAGGGCGCCGACAATTTCAAAGTCGGCGACGCGCTGATGGCCGCGCCGACCGCGCCCTGCGGGATCTGCTTCTATTGTCAGCGTGGGCAGCAGAATCTTTGCGCGCAGGCGATGGAGAAAATGTTGCTGGGCGCCTATGCGGATTTCCTGCTCATCCCGCAGCACATCGTCAAGCAGAATGCTTTTCACAAACCCGATGATCTCTCCTTCGAGGAAGCCGCGCTGCTCGAACCGCTCTCATGCGTGGTTCATGCACAGGAGATGGCGCAGCCGCAGCACTTCGAGAGCGTGCTGATCGTCGGCGCAGGGCCGTTCGGCCTGCTTCATCTGCTCGCGCTGCGCGAGCGCGGCGTTCGGGAGATCGCGATTGCCGGCCGTGGCGACGATCGCCTGAAGTGGGCGGCCGCGCTCGGACCGGATCGCGTCATCGACGTGCGCTCCGACGATCCTGAGCGCGAGGTGCAAGGTCTCAATCACGGCTTCGGCCCCGACCTCGTTATCGAATGCACCGGGCAGCTCGACGGCTGGCAGGCGTCGCTCGCGCGCGTGCGGCGCGGAGGCCGCGCGGTATTTTTCGGCGGATGCGCGCCCGGCACCACCCTGAATGTCGATACGCGCCGGATGCACTACGACAACCTGACCTTGCTGGCGCCGTTTCATTTTCGCCCGCGTGACGTGAAACGTGCGTACGAGATCCTTTCAGCTCGCGAGATCGGTGCGAGCGCGGTTATCAACGCGCGCCGAAGTCTCAGCGAGCTCCCGGAGGTTTTTTCGCTGCTTGAAAGCGGATCGATCCTTAAGTGCGCGATCGTACCGTAAACCATGAAATTGGAACGCCGCTCCAATCAGTACCTGGGCGGCCATCGATCAGGGACCGGTAATGTTTATGGATCAGGCTTTACACGAGATCACCGGCAGCGCTGCGCGTTCAACTGACTTCGCGCGGGACGAATTTGCCGCCAAGCTGAATTTCACCATCGAGCGCGCGCAACGCTCGCTCATCGAGCAGCAGCATCCCGAGGGCTACTGGCACGCGGCGCTGGAAGCCAACGCGCAGATGAATGCGGAGTACATCATCTTCCTGCACTACATGGAGGCGGTCGACAAGGAACTCGAAGAGCGCCTCAAAAAAGTCCTCCTCGACGCGCAAAACGCCGATGGCAGTTGGTCGATCTTTCCCGGCGCAGATGGATATCTCTCCACCAGTATCGAGGCGTACTTCGCGCTCAAGCTGTGCGGCATGCGCGCCGGCGACGAGCCGATGATGCAGGCGCGGCGCTGGATCCTCTCCCAGGGCGGGATCGAGAAGTGCGGCACCCTCGCGCGCTTCTACCTCGCGTGCATGGGCCAGATGCCGTGGGAGGCAACCGCGTCGCTGCCGGTCGAGATCTCGCTGTTACCGAACTGGTTCTTCTTCAACATGTACGAACTCGCGTCATGGGCGCGCGGAACCGCGTTCGGGTTGATGCTGTTGCAGGCGGCCAAGCCCACGGTGCCGGTGGACTATCGCGACGGTGTGCTCGAACTGTACATTCAGCCGCCCCACTTCACGAAGTTCAAGCAGCCGGCGCCGGCCAAGTTTCTCTCGCTGCGCACGCTGTTTAACTTCACTGACGCGATGCTGCGCGTCTACGATCGCCATCACTCAAAGTCGTTGCGTGAGCGTGCGCTGCGCTATGCGGAGAACTGGATTCTCGAGCGGCAGGAGGCCAATGGCTCGTGGGGCGGTATCCAGCCCTGCTACCTGCTCAGTACGATGGCGCTCAAGGCGCTCGGCTACCGCAATGACCATCCGGTGGTGAAGAAGGGCCTGGAGGCGACCCGCGAACTGATTTGGGATATGGGCGATCGCGCGCTCTTCATGCCGTGCGTTTCGCCCAATTGGGACACTGCGTTGGCCGCCAAGGCGCTGCTCGATTCCGGTATCGGCGGCGATCATCCGGCGCTCAAGCAGTCGGTCAAGTGGATCGTCGCTCAGCAGATTTTCAAGAAGGGCGACTGGTCGGTCAAGCGCCCCAACCTCGAGCCCGGCGGATGGGCCTTCGAGTTCTACAACGATACCTACCCGGACGTCGACGATTCGGCGGTATTGCTGGAAGTGCTGGCGCGCACCGAGTCCGACGATGAGCATGCGAAGGAGCGCGCGATTCGCGCCGGCGCCAATTGGACTATGGGCATGCAATCGAGCGATGGAGGATTTGCCGCCTTCGATGCGGACTGCCAGAAGCGATGGCTCAATCAAATCCCGCTCGCCGATGTTGAGGCGGTGATCGATCCGTCGTGTCCGGATTTGACCGGGCGCGTGCTCGAGATGATGGCGGCGGTCGGCTACAACACCGATCATCCGGCGGCCAAGCGCTCGATCCAATGGCTCAGGAAGAACCAATCGAACGAGGGCGGATGGTGGGGCCGCTGGGGCGTGAACTTCATCTACGGCACCTGGTCGGCGCTGATGGGCCTGCGTGCGATCGGGGTAAATATGAACGAGCCGTGGATTCAGAAGGCGGCATCGTGGCTTCGCTCCAAACAGAACGAAGACGGCGGATGGGCCTTCGAGTTCTACAACGATACCTACCCGGACGTCGACGATTCGGCGGTATTGCTGGAAGTGCTGGCGCGCACCGAGTCCGACGATGA
>JBGPMZ010000408.1:0-3622 GCA_041487255.1 Binataceae bacterium (SeqCode)
ACCGAAAGCACTACCGATTGTAGAGCCGAGCTACCTCGAAGGCGGCCTCATCAGCTGGCTCAACACAGTCGATCACAAGAAGGTGGCGATGCTGTACGCGATGGCGTCGCTATTCTTCCTCGCACTCGGCGGCATCGAGGCGCTGCTGATCCGGATCCAGCTCTTCTATCCCGACAACCATTTCGTCTCGGCGGAGCTCTTCAACGAGCTATTCACGATGCATGGCACTACGATGATCTTCCTGGTCGTGATGCCGCTGCTGCTCGGCTTCTTCGCGAACTTCCTGATCCCGCTGATGATCGGCGCGCGCGACGTGGCGTTTCCGCGCCTCAATGCGCTGAGCTTCTGGATTTTTCTCTTCGGCGGAATTTTTCTCCATCTGGGATTTTTCTGGCGCAATGGCGGCTTCCCCAACGCCGGGTGGTTCGGCTACGCCAACCTCACCGAGCGCACGTACACGCCCGGCCCGCACATCGATTTCTGGGACATCGGGCTTATCATCGCCGGCGTCGCGACTGTGCTCACCGCGGTCAACTTCCTCGCCACCATCGTGTGTATGCGCGCGCCGGGCATGAGCTACATGCGGATGCCGCTGTTCGTGTGGACGATGTTGGTGACAGTGGTCCTCATCCTGCTCGCGTTTCCCGCGCTCACTGTCGGTCTGATTTTCCTGTTCCTCGATCGCTTCTTCGGCGCGCACTTCTATCAGGCGATGGAAGGGGCGACGCCGATCTTGTGGCAGCACCTGTTCTGGCTGTTTGGGCATCCCGAGGTCTACATCATGGCGCTGCCCGCCTTCGGAATTATTTCCGAAATGCTGCCGACCTTCGCGCGCAAACCGCTGTTCGGCTACCCGATGATGGTCTACTCGGTGATCCTGATCGCGTTTTTATCCTACGGCGTATGGGGCCATCACATGTTCGCGACCGGAATGGGGCCGGTGGCGGATAGCGCGTTCGCGATCACCTCGATGCTGATCGCGATTCCCACCGGCATCAAAATTTTCTCATGGATCGCGACGGTGTGGGGCGGCTCTTTGCGCATGACGACCGCGATGTACTTCGGGCTGGCGTTCATTCTCGAGTTCACCATCGGCGGGTTGACCGGAATCATGTTCGCGAGCCCTCCAGTCGATCTTCAGCAGACCGATTCCTACGTCATCGTCGCGCACTTCCACTATGTGCTGTTCGGCGGCGTCGCCTTCGCGATTTTCGGCGCCTTCTATTATTGGTGGCCGAAGATGACCGGCCGCATGCTGGACGAGCGGCTCGGCAAACTCGAGTTCTGGCTCACCGTCATCGGATTCAACGGCACTTTTTTTCCGATGCACATCCTCGGGCAATGGGGCATGCCGCGACGCATCTATACCTACGCGCCTGATATGGGATGGACGTTCCTCAATCAGTTCGA
Source organism: Binataceae bacterium (SeqCode) (assembly GCA_041487255.1). Taxonomy (GTDB): domain Bacteria; phylum Desulfobacterota; class Binatia; order Binatales; family Binataceae; genus DATGKG01. The sequence goes on from JBGPMZ010000408.1 coordinate 1,411, forward strand.
GACCGTCTGCGCGTTCATCCTCGGGCTCGCGTTCCTGGTGTTGTACATCAACATCATCAAGAGCCTCATCAATGGCCAACGCGCGCCGTCCGATCCGTGGGATGGACGCGGACTCGAATGGGCGACCACCTCGCCGCCGCCGGCGTACAACTTCAGCAATATTCCGAACGTGCGCGGACGCGACGCGTTTTGGATCACAAAGTACGGTCGCGCGGGATCGCGCGGCGTCGCGATGTATGCCGCCGGGCAGATTCCCAAGGTGGTCCCCGAGGCGGCGCCGACCGAGCCGATTCACATGCCCGCGCCGTCATTCTTCCCGCTTGTGATCGCTGCGGGACTTTTCGTGATGGGCCTCGGATGGATTGTGCTCTGGTACCGCTTGGTGGCTATAGGAGCGTTCGCGATGTTCCTCGGCGTGGTCGGGATGGCATTCGAGTACCCAACCTTCGGACAGGAAACGCATGAGAGCGAGGAGGCTTCGCGCTCGGCCGGCGCCGATGTCCGCAAGGTGGGGCTGTGGTCGTTCATCGGGTCGGAGTGCGTGTTCTTCGCGACGTTGATTTCGACCTACGTGGTGTACAAGGCGCGCAACCCCGGGCCACCGGGCGCCGAGATCCTCGAAATCCCGCTGACCTCGTTCAGCACCTTCGTCCTTTTGATGTCGAGTGTGCTGATGGTGCTGGCGCTCAACGCGATCCAACGCAACGACAAACTGTGGAATCGCATCTGGCTAATCGGATGCGCATTCTTCGGAATGACTTTCCTCGGAGTCGAGATACACGAGTTTTACGGCTTCTGGCTCAAGGGGATGGCGTACCAGACCAACCTGTTCTCGCAGTGCTTCTACACCCTGGTCGGTACCCATGGCACGCACGTTGCCATCGGCATTTTGTGGATCTGCGTTTTGATCGTGGCGTCATTCACCGGCAAGCTCGACAAATCACGCGCGCTGTCGGTCGAGATGGCGGGCCTCTATTGGCACTTCGTGGATATCGTGTGGGTCATCATTTTCACGTTGGTCTATCTGATGCAGCAGGTTAAGGGCGCATGAGCGACGACACCTACGTCGACCAAGAGCAGGCGCACATCAGCAGTACGGTCTACCTGATTGTAGGTGGATTTCTGATCGTGCTGACCGCGATGGAGATCACGGTCGCATACATTCACGCGCTGCGGCCGGTAATGGTGCCAATCCTGCTAGTACTCGCGGTCGCGAAGTTCGCGCTCATCGCGATGTTCTTTATGCATCTGCGCTACGAAAAGTGGATCGTCAATACGATGTTCGTCTTCCCACTGACTATCGCGCTCGGAGTGTTCCTCTCACTGATGGGGTTGTTCCTATACCTATCCCACCACTTAGTCGGGCCGGCATCCGGCGTTCATTATTTCTGACGATGGAATGGATTAGGGACATACATCCGAGTGTGGCTATCGGCATCGCGGGCTTGATCGCGATATACGTTGGCGCGGCGATGCTCGGAAGTCATCGCGTTACGCCGCGCCATTGGTTCTGGTTCGCGGCTACGGTCGCTGTCACCATCTTCACCTTAGGACCAGTGGATGAATGGGCCGAGCAGCGATGCTTCACGATGCATATGCTGCAGCACTTCAATCAGACTTTCGTGATTCCGCCGCTGGTGCTGCTCGCAGTTCCCGCCTCGATGCTGCGGCCGTGGGTCCTCAGCAAATGGGTGCGCCCATTCGCCGAGTTCTTTACCAATCCACTGATGGCGTTTCTCACTTTCACCGCGCTGTTCGTGATTGCGCACAATCCTCCGGTCTTCAACCTGATGTGCCGCGACGAGGACATTCACATCGCGATCCACCTCGCATTCATGGTGAGCGGCGTCATCATGTGGTGGCCGATCCTCAGTCCGCTACCGGAACTGCCGCGGCTCTCATACCCTTTGCAAATTTTCTATGTCTTCCTGCTGATGATCCCTATGACCGCGGTCGCGGCGCCGATCACACTCGCATACTCAGTCGTTTACCCATGGTACCTCGAAGGACCTCATCCGTGGGGGCTGCGGCCGATGGATGACCAGATCCTCGGGGGCCTGTTGATGTGGATAGGGCAGGGCAGCTACCTGATGTGCGTGTTCACTGCGATCTTCTACCAGTGGTCGCGGCAGGAAGATGACAGCGACGTGCCGAGCGTCGAGGAGCCTCCGCGCGCGCGGCTGCGCGTGATCTCAGGCAGCATCCGCGCCTG
>JBGPMZ010000409.1:0-3614 GCA_041487255.1 Binataceae bacterium (SeqCode)
CCTTCGTGTCCATTGAAGGGCTCTTCGACCAGCATCCGGGTGACGACGCTCAAACCTTCGCGCCACATCGCGCGCTTCTCTTCCTGCGGAATGTTGAAGCCGCCCAGCTCGATTTCAGCAGCGCCTTCGCCGGTGCCGAAGTCGCATCGCCCGTCACTGACCAGATCCAGGGTTGCGATCCGCTCGGCGACTCGCGCGGGATGATTTATCAGCGGCGGAAGCTGAACGATGCCATGGCCGAGGCGGATGTTCCTGGTGCGCTGGCTGCATGCGGCGAGGAAAATTTCCGGCGCTGACGAATGCGCATACTCCTCGAGGAAGTGATGCTCGGTGGCCCATACGTAATCGAAGCCGAGGCGGTCGGCGAGCTCGACCTGGTCGAGCGCGTCCTTGAAGAGCTTATGTTCCGAATCGCGCGTCCATGGACGCGGGAGCTGATGCTCATAGAAGCCGCCGATTTTCATTAACCACCTCGATGCGAGCGCGCCGAACTGATTGCACCGCTAGCATTGCTCCCTATCGACGTCAAAGCCACCGCTCGACAACGTCGAGTCGCATCTGAACGCTGCGCGAAGGACCTCGACCTGCTCCAGGACAGGGGCTACATGAATTGCTGGACCCGTGACAGTGCGCATGGAAGCTGCCAGGCCGCAAAGTCACAGTCGTTGGTAAAATGAAACCTGACGGCGCCTTCGAGACCACAGCCACCTGAAGAAGCACTTACTCCAATCGCAATTCCTAAGGCTGTAAGGTTGCGGCTGGGCTCGAACCGGGCGCGATGGTTCCAACCAGTTTCAGCTTGGCAGCGCCACTACTATCGATGGTTCCGAATAACGACCCGGTGCCATCCAGAGCGATAGTCGCAGGATCGAAATCGAATCCTCCCCCGATGGTTTGCGCCCCGCCAGGCAGAGTTGAATTGCACAGTGCTCCAGTCACGTCGAGGATGTTCAGCGTACCATCCTTGGTGTTGGTTATCGCGAGGCTGCCGAAGAAGGGAGTGCATCCGCCTTCGGGCGACGCGTCAAAGCCGTCCAGTGTAATCGCTCCATTAACCGGACCCTTGCCGAGCCCCCCGACCGCATCACCACTTAGCGTGACACATGAGCATGCAGCGCTAGTCTCCGGACAGGTAGCCGCATAGCTGGTTCCCGTCGTGCATGGCAATGCCACGGGAGCGCCGGCGGTTGCGTTGATCGAGGCGCTAACCTTCTTAGGCTTGGCGAGCGGTTTCGATGCGGCGTTAGCAAGCAACACCGACACGCTCAAGTTCACCGTCACGAAGGCGACTAGCACCAACCTCGACATCTCTCATGCTCCTTACGAGGTAGCTGTCAGGGAATCAGCAGCACGCGCCCGACAGCTTGCCGGCTTTCGATGTAGGTATGCGCGGCGGCTGCTTCGGAGAGCGGGAAAGTCTTGTCGATGACAACCTTGAACTCGCCGCGCGCGGCCTCCTCGATGAGGCGCTGGATCATGTTGTGCGCGCGATCGGTCCCGATTTCGGCGCCGAGGAAAACCCCGGTGAGCGAGCGATTGCCGGCCATCAGAGGTGAGACATCGACCGTCATCGCCTCGCGCCCGGCCGCTCCTACCATCGAGATCCGTCCCCGGTAGGCGAGCGACATGATGCTGCTTTGCAGGGTCGAGCCGCCGACCGGATCGACCACCAGATTGACGCCCTTGTTGTTAGTCAGCTTCATCACCGATTTGGCTACGTCGCCGGTTCGATAATTGATGCCATGATCCATCCCGAGCGGACGCAGCCGTTCGAGGCGCTCGTCGCTCGAGGCGGTGGCGAAGACAGTAGCGCCCGCGCGCTTGGCCAACTGGATCGCCGCGACGCCGACGCCGCTCGCCCCCGCCTGCACCAGGACCGTCTCGCCCGCCTTGAGATGGCCGAACTCGAACAGGCAATCGTCGGCGGTGCCGAAGGGAACCGGGATCGCCGCGCCCAGCTTCACGTCGAAGCCGGCGGGGATCGGCCACGCGTTGCGCGCCGGCAACGCGCGCAGCGCCGCATGCGATCCGGCGCCGAACACGGTAGTGACCTTCTGGCCGACGCGAAGGTCGGTCACTTCTGCCCCGACCTCGATGATCTCGCCGCCCGCCTGATATCCGACGATGTGAGGGGTGGTCGCGAGCGCACCCCGCCATCGGTTGAGCGTATCGCCGCCCTCGACGCTGACGGCCTCGACCCGAATAACCACGCCTTTCGGATGGCATACCGGGTCTGGGACGTCCTCGTATTTGAGAACGCTGGGATCTCCATTTTTGTAGTAGACGGCGGCTTTCATCGCAGACCTCCGGAAACGTGGCAATCGTCGATTGAGAGTGATCGAAATATGAACGCAGAACTATGCGGCTCGCAAGCCACGCGTGTCGAGGGAGGCGGATCGGCGCTAGCCGCCCCTCACGAGGGTCCTGATCAACGTTACTGGCCGACCTCGGATGGAACCACGTTGTACTTCTGACAAACTCCGCACGTCACCACCAGGCGAACCGGCATGCGATTCCTCAATAGGCTCGCCGCAGCGATGTAGAGGGTTCTGGGCGAGACACCTTCGCCCACAACCATTCCGCACGATCCGCACACCAGGTCCTCGTTCTCGTCATGCTTGATCGCCGGAAAGGTCGTGAGATTGAGAGACGTGTCGGTCAAGGTTGGCTCATTGATGATCGTGAGCACAGTTCGGATCTTGGCCATAGACACCTACCCTTTTTATTCTTGTCGCCAACCATTCCTCAAGCCCGTTCCGACCAAGCGTTCACTCGCAGCTTTCTCACGGACTCGGCAGATCGCGATCGATATCCCGGCGCAATCCATTGCGAAGAGGTCTTCGCTGCGTGTTCGATGAGGGAGGCGATCAGCGGGAGGTGATGGTGACCCCAGCGGGAGTCGAACCCGCGTTACCGACGTGAGAGGCCGGTGTCCTAACCACTAGACGATAGGGCCCTAAAACAAATGGGGTTGGTTGGCTGAGGAGGAAGGACTCGAACCTTCAATCGCCTGATCCAGAGTCAGGTGGCTTGCCAATTAGCCGACTCCTCAGCACCGGACTCAAACTATAGCCAGCACCAGCGCTTGGTAAAAGAGGCCGCTCCGACGCCGTCACGACCGCGCCGCCTTGCGCAACTCCTCGGCGTGACGATTCACCAATGCATCGCATCGCTGCAGCAACTCCGGATCCTGCGAGTTCTGCTCGATCATGTAGCTGAGCTCGCCGAGGTCGTGCACCAGCAGCCGCAGGCATCGCTCGTACTCGTCGGACTTGAGCGCTTTGAGGAGATCCGCAACCAGATCCTCGAGCTCGGTCTCTTCCACCTCCAGCGCGATGCTGAGCGCCTGCTCGAGCGACAGCCCGGGCTTGCTGCGATTTATAGATCCGGCGTGGAGAGCGCGCAGGCGAACGATGGTGGAGTCGTCCAGCGCCACCGGGCTCTGTTGGTCGAGTTTCCCCTCCAGTTCGAGCACCGTGGCAACGAGGTCCAGCGCACCGACGTGACGGGCCTCGTCACGCGCCATCCCGAACCAGAAATCGTGCAACGCGGTGTCGTTCGCAAACAGTTTCGCGAAGCTCGCATAGAGCGTCATGCTCTGCTTCTCCAGAGCG
>JBGPMZ010000410.1:0-3613 GCA_041487255.1 Binataceae bacterium (SeqCode)
ATCAGCACCGGCAAGATCGTCATCGCCCCGAGCATCGAGACGAACATCCAGACCGCCAGCAGCATGCCCATTTCGGCGTCGAACCTGATGCTCGACCAGTACCAGAACAGCACCGACGCGACGAGGGTCAGCGCCGTGAACACTACCGCCTTGCCCGACGTGAGCAGCGCAAGATCTGTCGCCTCGGTGATTTCGTGGCCGAGCGCGAGTTCCTCGATGATGCGGCTGACGACGTAAATCGCATAGTCGATTCCAAACCCCACGCCCACCGTTACCACCGGCAACGTGTTGATATTGATCCCGATGTCGTGCGCGCCCATGTAGGCGTTGATCGCGGCGTTCGCGAGCGCCAGCGGGAACAGCAGATACAAGCCGGCTACGAACGAGCGATAGGTGAACAGGATGATGAGGAAAATGGTGGCGAAGGCGAGCACGTTGAGCCGCACATCGTTCTTGATGATCTCCTCATTGGCGGCGGCCAGTTGTCCGATGATTCCCGCGGCCAATTTGAATTGAACGTTCTCCACCTTATGCGCAGGGTCGTCGATGAAGCCTTGCGTCCTGAGCACGAGGCGCTGGACATTTTCGCCCTCGCGATCGCGGGCAAAGACCGTCACCTGCGTCGCGTCGCGCCGCGGGGTGAGGATGTAAGCAGTCGAAAGGGGCGAGGCGCCCGCCAGCAAGCCTCCGATGAGTTGTCCGGCCTGCCGCTTGGTGGTCGGCAGCACCGCCCACTTGGGCTGAAACTCATGCAGCGCCGCGCCATTGGTGGCGAGCAGATCGGCGACCGAGAAAGTGCGGCCGACGGAAGGATCGAGCGACATGTAACGCTCGTATTCATCCATCACGCGGTAAAGTTTCGGATCGCTGAGCGCTTCCTGTTTTTCAAGTTTCGCGACCAGTACAAACTGTTCGATCGCGCCAAACTCCTTCTGAATCGCCGCCATCGCGCGATTGTACGGCGCGTCGGGCCATAGAATCGGGCTGATGGAACCGGGGTCGCCGACCTTGAGCCCTTGCCAGAAGAAGACGCAGAGCGCGATCACTGCCGCCGTCCCGATGAAGGTGACGATGCGGCCGGTGGACGACAACATTCTGCTGCAAATCGAGTTGATGATGCGCTTGAAGATCCCGTGCTCGCGCTGTTCGATGACTTCGATGTGCGGGGGTTGCAGGTAGAAGTAGACGATCGGATTGAGCAGCAACTCGCTGACGATGATCGCGGCGATCCAGAAACTCGCGGTGATCGCCAGTTTCTGGAGGAACAGCACGGGGACCAGAAGGATGACCAACACCCCGAACGCATCGGCGAGAATTCCTGAAAATGACGGCACGAAAAGCTCCGCGAACGCGGACAGAATCGCCTTCTGCTTGTCGCGCAGCCGGTAGTACTCTTCGTAGTAACGGTCGTGCATCTGCACGGAATGGCTTACCGCGCGCGCGGTTATCAGGAATGGAATGACCAGCACCAACGGATCGAGGGTGAAGCCGATCATGCGGATGAAACCCAATCCCCAGATCGCGCAGATCACGCCCGAGATGGTCGGGCGCAGCGCGCCGCGCCAATCGTGGAAGTACAGGTAGAGCAGCATCCACACCGCGAGCGCGGTGATGAGGAAAATTTTGAAAATCTGCGGAGTGTAGGCGTACACCCAGCCGTAGAGGATCGGCTGCCCACCGATGTAGATCTTCACCGTCTGGTCGCGCTCGGGATTGACGACGATCTTCCTGACGTCGTCGAAGATACGTTTGTAGTCGAGCCGCGATTCCAGAAAGCTCGCGGTCACCAGCGCAGCTTTATCGTCGAACGAGATGTAGGGTCCGTACACGACGCCCGGATTCTTGTGGACGTTGCTCCGCAGTTCCGCGACGTCCTCGGGGGTCTTGGGCACCTGACCATTGGGAAGAATTGGCGAGTTCAGGATGACGCCGCCGGCGAGCGGGCGGAAATAGCTCGAGGTTGCCAGCGACCTGACCGAGCCGTGTTGGATCCCATACACGAGATCCATGTTGCGGGTCATGTTGACGATCTTCTGCACCACGCTGGGCGCGTAAACATCGCCACCCTTGACCTCGATCATGACGGTGACGTTGTTGGTGGCGCCGAAGTACTGCTCATACTCATGAGCGATCTTGATGAAGGGATGGTTCTGCGGCAGCAAATCGCCGAAGCTGGTCACCAGTTCGGTCTGGGCGGCGAAGAATCCGAAGAACGCGGTCATCGCGCCAATCACCAGCAGCACCAGAAAACGGCGCCGTATGATCCATTCACCGAATCGATACCAGATCATCGAGGTCCTCGAGAGGTCGCGCCGGCATGGCGCGGGTTAGCCTTGGCACATGCGCCAGGTTTTGCCGCCGTCTTCGGTGCGCAGAATGGTTCCGTAGCCGACGATCCATCCGTGTTGTGGATCGAAGAAACGCACCTGGCTGAGCGGTAGTGGGAGTGCTGGAGCACCGGGGTCGTGCGCCCAGACTCCGTCCGGTTGTAACCGGAACACCGTCCCGGTCAATCCGGTCGACATCCCGTCAGTCCCACCGAAAAGTTGAATTCCAAACAGCGGATCGTGTGCCGGGATCTGCGGCGCACCCGGGATGGTGTTGTCCGCCGATGCTCCGGGCTTGGGCGCCTCCTTCTGAAAGGTCCAGGTCTTACCCCCATCGGTGGTGCCGATGATCGAACCCTCGAGGCCGCACGCGGCGCCGACTTTCTGATTGCGGAAGGAAACCCCGAACAGCGACGGGAGCACAAAGTCGCGGAAACGCGGATCCTCATTCACGGCGGGCTGGCGTTTCCATTGATCGACCAATGAGCTCTGCCCCTCGTCCCAGGATTTGCCTCCGTTGTCGGTAGACCAGATTCGTCCCATCTCACCGACTACCCATCCATGGTCCGGGTCGACGAAGTCCACGCCATACAGGACAGGCTCCATGTACGGCAGCGCGTAATCCTGAATTTCCGGCGGAAACGACCTCTCCAACCGCCGCTTGAAGAAGCTCTCGCCGCCGTTGGTCGTACTTAAGACCAGCGACTGATCGCCGACCAAAACGCCATGCAGTCGATCCGGAAAAGAAAGCGAAAAGATGTAGAGATGGGTGCGCGAATTGAGCCGCTCCCAGGTGTTGCCGCCGTCGCGGGTGCGCATGATGAGGCCGTCCTGCCCGCATAGGTAGCCGTTCTTCGCATCGGTCATCTGGATGCCGAGCACCGCGAGGTCGGTGCCGATCTTGATGCGCTTGAAATGGAGGCCGCCGTCTTCCGTGACGAGCAGCTTGCCGCGCGCGCCGACCACCAAGGCGCGGTCGGGGGTGGTCGGCCAGACATCGAAAAAGACGTCGCTAAGCGAGATGTTACGCTCAACCAGGGGCGGGACTTTGACCTCGCGATGACACGCCGCTATGGACAGGGCGCCGATCGCAAGGATCAGCCTCAGCCATCGGAGAGAAATTTCTTTTCCTGGCATCAGGGAAGTCTCGAGAGGGACAATTGTGCTGTATAGTTGAGGAAATTTGCGAGGATCGCAAGCGGGAACATTTGCGCGACCGCAACGCTCCGATCGGCGCCTAGGCGCGCGCCGCGCGATCGCTCGAGGCGCCGGCGACGCGGCCGGCG
>JBGPMZ010000411.1:0-3608 GCA_041487255.1 Binataceae bacterium (SeqCode)
CGAGGGGATCGGCCTCTTCGGCCTGGAGGTTGGCATTGCCGATATCAGGCGTATCGGTGGCGAAAGAGGTCGATTGGGTGGTATCGCCGGGGCCTTGCGATGGGGCGGCCTTGGCGGCAGGCGCTTTCGACGGCGCGTCGGCAGCGATGGCGCGGGAAGTCGCGAAGAGCATCGAGAAAACGGACAGCATCATCGCGGCGGTCGCGAGGCGATAGTTGCATATGGACACTTTTGGAATCAGCATTTATCTTTCAAGCGCAACTCGGGTGCCGTTATCAGCTAGGTTAGCACAGTGCGACTTTATAGCGGAAATACCCGTTTGCGAACTCCTGATGCATCCTAATCGTGGCTATGAGCGGTGCCGAGTGAATCCTCGAGGCCCTGCTGCTTTTTCTTGAGGTCGGCCAGCAGAGTATCGAAGCCCTGGTTGTTGATCACGCGGTTGAACTGGTTGCGGTAATTTGCGGCAATGGAAATATTGTCAACTACGACATCATAGATCAACCATTTGCCATTCTGTCTTCGCAGCGCGTAGTTGACCTGGATGGGGGCCTTGCCGGCGCCTTGCTCGATGGTGGTTTTTACTTCGGTGCGATCGTCACCGATGGAGGTCTCGCCGAGGAAGTTCACCTGGGCCGAATAATCGCGGATTCTGCTGATGTATGAATCGCGCAGAAAAGCGGTAAAGGTTTGGGCGAAGTCCTGACGCTGCTGATCATTCAGGTCCTTCCAATGAAGTCCAAGCGCCGACCGCGACATCGCGCCGAAGTCGAAGACGTCGCTGGTGATCAGTTGCTGCAGCTTCTGCGACCTGTCCTGTGGGGTGGCGGATTTGTCGCCGAGGATTTGTAGCGCCGGATTCACCAATGCCTTGACGACATCGGTGGGAGATTGATCCGCCTGGGCTCTAGGAGCAGCCATCATCACCACCGCGACGAGCGCCACCAGTCCGGCACAGGACGCAGCGTTCGAGGTTCGAAGCCGAAAGCATGGGTTGGCAGTTTTGCTGGGCATAGGTGCTACTTCTTTCCCTTGTCGTTGTGATTTTTCGACTCGCTCGTTCCCGGAGGAGGCGCGATGATGTCCCCTGGCTTCTGAGCGGATGGAGTCCCCGATGCCGCCGGGTTGCTTTCGCTACCACCACTGCCACCGTTCTTATTGCCGCTGTTGATGAACTGACCGACGACGTCCTCCAGCACGAACGACGATTCAGTATGTGTGATGGTCCCTCCTTCACTTAAAGGGTCACCGCCACCAATGGAGATCGAGAGGTACTTGTCTCCAATGATGCCGCTGGTCTTGACGGATGCGATAGCATCTTCGTCAACCATAATGCCTTGGTGGATCTGGAGCGCCAGCTGCGCTCGTTCATTTTTCTGCGACAATGTTATAAGGGCAACTTTGCCGACCTTGACTCCGGCGATCTGGACGGCGTCGTTGACCTTGAGCCCGGTGACGTTGTCGAACATCGCGTAAAGGGTGTAGTGCGGCGGTGCAACTATCGGGATTCGGCCCAGCGTAAACGCCAGCACCGACAAAGCCGCAATTCCGACTAATCCGAAGATCCCAACGATGAACTGTGTGGCGCGACTTGCGTACATTCAGGTTCTCTCAGGCTGAGCCAAGCTCTCCATCACCAGTAGCCTTGCCGGCCATGAAGCTGTCGAAAATTTCATCATGCGTGGAGCTCACCTCCTGGGGAGAGCCATAGAGTCTCATTGTTCCTTGATGGATGAAGCCAACCCGGTCGCAAATTTCAAACACCGCAGGAACATCGTGACTGACCATCACAACCGTCAAGCCGTATCTCTGCTGGGTGTCTCGAATCAACCGATGAATTGCTCCCGTGCGCGCTGGATCAAGCCCGGTGGTCGGCTCATCGAGCATCAGAATTTTCGGGCGATGAACTAGTGCGCGCGCGAGTGCGGCGCGCTTTTGCATTCCGCCGGAAAGCTCGGAAGGGAACTTGCCTTCGACGCCTTCCAGACCAACTGATTTGAGCGTCTCCTCCACCCGGTCTCCGATCTCTTCTTCGCTCAGGAGCGTTTTCTCGACCAGCGGAAACGCCACATTGTCGAATATCGTCATCGAATCAAACAGCGCGCCGGCCTGGAATAGCATTCCCAATTTTTCGCGCACCCCATTGAGCGCGCGTCTACTTAGCCGAGTGACGTCCACTCCGTCAATGATGATTTGCCCGGAATCGGATCGCAGCAGCAGATTCAGATGCTTCAGCAACACCGTCTTGCCGCCTCCCGAGGGCCCGACGATACAAGTGATCATTCCCGCGGGTACGTCGAGGTTGACGCCGTCGAGGACGACCTGGCGGCCGAAGCTCTTTCGTAGATCGCGAACCACGATGGCACTGTCGGCGGCGGCGCGCGCAGCTCCGTTGCCCGACGAGCGCGGACCGTTGCTTTCGCGGCCGGCGTTGATGCCTTCAGTCTCCATCAGCGCGCCAGCATCCTAAAACAGAACCGCGGTGAGAAAGTAGTCCCACGCCAGAATGAGAACGCTCGAGAGCACAACCGCTTCGGTGGTGGCGCGGCTGACTCCGGTCGCCATCCGCTTGGCATGATATCCTTTGTAACAGCACACCCAGATCACAACCACTCCGAAAACCAGTGATTTGTAGATCCCGGTGATGATGTCGTGGCCGGTCATGTAGGTCGCGATGCCGTTAAGGTAACTGCTGCCGGGCGCCCCCATGAGCACGACTCCAATCATGTAGCCGCCCCAGATTCCGATCACGTCGAACACCGACGTCAGCAGGGGAAAACTGATAATGCCGGCCAGCAGCCGCGGCGATACGAGGTATTGAACCGGGTTTATCGCCATCACCGTCAGCGCGTCGATCTGCTCGGTGGTCTGCATCGAGCCCAACTCCGCAGCCATCGCGGAGCCTGCCCTGGCCGCGATCATTAGCGCCGCCAGAACCGGACCGAGCTCGCGGACCAAGGTCAGCGCGACCAAGGTTCCCAGCGCGCCCTCAGAGCCGAATCGTCGCAGCGAATTGTAGCCCTGCAAACCGAGTACCATGCCGGTAAACGCGGATACGAGGACGATCAGAAAGAAAGACTCTGCGCCGATGATTCGGATCTGGCGAATGACCAAGCGCGGCTTATAGGGAGGAGCGATCGCATACAGGGCGGCGTTGACAAGGAACAGGATAAACTTGCCGAGCGCGTCAATTCCCTCGAGGATGAATTCCCCGAAGTCTACGATCAGGTCGGCTAGAACCATCTGGGGCGGTGGAAGATTGGGGTTCCCGGTTTGGAAGATTTCAATTTGAGGCAAGGCCCAATCGCGCTAGTTGATTCAACGTATTGGTTGGCCCCGCCGTCCGTACAAATTCTATCAGGTCCGCGGGCAAATCAAGATCGAGCGCGGGGCCGGCTTGACGGAGAATTTCGCACGCTACCGAGGCGCGCCGGCATTCTTCAAGATGCTTCACCAGGCTCATCCGGCCGAACATGGTGGGAACCACCGCAGCCGGCGACCGCGCGATAATGTTGGTTCCGGTGAAGTCGCGCGACGGAACCAGCACCGCACCGCGCCCGGGAGCAATCGCTGCGAACACCTCGTCGATATCGCGCGCCGTAACCAGC
>JBGPMZ010000412.1:0-3608 GCA_041487255.1 Binataceae bacterium (SeqCode)
CAGGTTGTAGTGGTCGCTCCTCCGCCGGTGCTCGAAGTGAAGCATGTTGCGGTCAAGCCGGCGATCATGCATGGCCGGCGCAAGAGCGAGCCTGCACGGGTCAGCGCGCGCTCGCGCTCGAAGCTTCGCAAAGCGCGCGCATAAGCGGCGCACCCAAACCCCAAGCATAGTCGATTGACACGCTGCGGCAGGACCTCCTGCCGCAGCGTGATTGCATTATCTGACGCTACATTAAGTAGAATAATCCTACCTGTTAGCGGCGGGCGAAGTCGGTTGCAAGCATGTTAACCTTGCCGGCGAAATCCTCGAGGTCGACCTCGGTGGTTTCCAGCAGCCGCGCGACCATTCCCCAGAATCCAATCGACATGACCAGCTCGACGATCTCGGTGGCGCCCATATGCTTCTTCAACTCCGCGACCGTCGCCGGACTGCCCTTCACGTTGCGCGCGACCTCGTCGGTGAACTTGATAACGAGGCTCTCGACCTCGTTGAAGCAGCTCGCCCGCTCCGGATTGTCCATCGCTGCGATTTGCGCGTCGGTGACGCCAACCGCCTTCGCGATCGGCACATGCTGAGTCCATTCATAGATCGAACGGCTCACTTTGGCGGTGCGCAGGATTGCGATCTCACGCAGCTTCGCATCGAGCTTGGAGCGGGTGAGGAGTGAATTGCCCAGCATCGAGAACGGATAGAACGCGGCATCCGAGTTGGCGATCATTCGCGCGACGTTCATTTTGACTTTGCCGCGGTTGAGGATCTCGCGGGTCTTTTCCGGAGCCTTGGTTTCGTCGACATAAGGTAGCAGCGCCATCGGCTTATTCCTCCATCGAAATTCTGACGAGTTGATCGCGACGCTAGTACCCACCGTGTCGCGCGCGCAAACGCTACGGCGTCGTGCTCGGTGGAAAGGCGGCGCGGAATGTCCGATCGGTCAGCAGCGCGCCGACCGCGCGCGACAGCGCGACCGAGAGCGATTCGGCGGGATCGGTTTCGAGCGGGAAGAATACCTCGCCTCCCACCGGCTTAGGCGGTTCATCCTCCACGCCGGTCACTTCATTTTCATAAACGAGCGAGCCGTCCCGGCGTTGCAACTTGAATTTCAGCTTCACGCGCGAGGTCATCGCGAAGTACTGCCCATGGATGGTCTGCTCGACGCCGAAGTGTTTCTCGACCATCAGCTGCCGCAAATCACACGTGAGCTGCATATCGACGCCAGTCTTCGCGTCTCCCGATCCGGAGTCGGCGCTGAGCGCAAGCGGTTTCAGTCCCGCATCTGCAAGGCTGGTAATCAGCGCGTCGTGCACCACCGCTCCCGCTTCGGATACCTGCAAAGTTTTCTCTAGATGTCCCGATGAATTGTAGACTCCGCCCACGTCGTGAGCGCCCGTCGCGAGGTCGCCGCTGATTGGCGCGAGCGCGAGGTTGGCGGGGAGGAAAATTGCGCGCGTGCCAGGAACGAATCCGCTTAAGTAGTGGAGCTTGATCACTTCGCGCGGGGCGCATCCGGCGAGCGCGCACATACCCGCCAACGCTAAGACTCGCGCGATGCAGAGCCAACGGTGCTCTCGGCGGCAATCAGGGTTCGGGGCGTGGGGCGGCTGTCTCACTTTTCTCACGCCACCAGAAAAACCAAAACGCGAAGCAGATCAGGAGCGCCGCCAGCGCGATCCATCGTTGCGCATGATGCGCGATTTCGGTGACGCGATACAGTTCGTCGCCGACCAGATATCCGATCGTGACCACCAGCGTGCACCATACAATCGCGCCCAGCATGTTCCATCCGAGGAAGCGCAGGAACGGCATGCCCGCCGCGCCCGCCATCGGGCCGGCCATGAAGCGCACACCGGCGATGAATCGCGCCATGAAGACCGCCTTGCTGCCGTGCGTATGAAAGAACATCTGGAGGCGTTCGTAGCGCGGCTGCAGCGAGGAGAATCTGCCGGCGAGTCGAGCGATGATTCGTTGCCCGCCGCGGCGTCCGATCATAAAGCCGCAACAATCGCCGGTGACGGCGCTCAGCACGCATACGAGATAGACGAATTTTAGATCAAGGATGCCGCGTCCCGCGAGGAATCCCGCGACCAGCATCACGGTTTCTTCAGGAACCGGGATACCGAGGTTGCCAATGAACACGCATACGAAGATGCCGAGGTAGCCCCAGTTCTGGAGCCATTCGACAATGTTCGCCGGGTTCAGCAGCGCGTGCATCAAAAATTTCCGCCGACGCCGGTCATACTCCTTGATCGCCCCCCAAAGCTAGCTTGCCCCATTAAATCAATCGAAGCGATACGCTGACTTTCACAGCCCCCAGACGTGTACGTACACGACGCCGAAGCTGATGAAAATGATCGAGGTGACGATCAGGATCCGCGTCAGGCGATCCGCATGCCGCATCCCCATCGCCATGAGTACCAGCAGAAACGGAAACACCTGCAGGTAATGGCGCGTGCCGAACTGCTCGAATCCGTTCGCATAGCAGAGCAGGCTCGGAATCGAAACCAGGAACGCCGTCAGCAGCAGCAGCAGCGCCTGGGCGTTCGCAAAGTTGGCCTTGAACGCGAGGACGAAAGCCGGACTCGTGAAAACCAAAGCCTGGCCGCGAAAGTTTGGATGAAGGTAGGGAAAATCCCCGTTTAGATCCGGCGCCATCAGGAAAATCGTGGCGAGGTTTTGCGGCAGGTACCGCAGCCCGAACGCTCCATCTTTGGGGCCGGTGAGCAGCACGCCCATATCGAAGAAGCTGCCGAAACGCGCCTGGTTAAATCCCACGAATAGCGCCCCCACCGCGGCAAATGGAGGAATCATCAGGAGGAGATCGCGGAGTCGCCGCCCACGCATCAGCGTTAGAATCGCATAGGTCGCGCCCGCAATCGCGAGTTCGTATCGCGCCAGCGCTGCGAGCGCCGCGAAGATGCCGAGCCGAAGCGGCCGCGCGGGACCGAAGACTTCATCCAGCGCGGCGAGCGTGAACATCACCGAGCATGTTTCGGGCATCGTCCAGGTATTGCCGTAGATCGTTTCTGACCAGAGGATTGTGCCCGCGCCAAAGAAAACCGTGAGCCACACCCTCCCGCTCAGGCTGAGGCGGAATCTTCCGAGCAAACGCCACGCGAGCGCGGCATCGATCGCGCCAATGAACACCGACCACATCGTTTGATTAACGCCCATCCCCCAGATTGCCGCGAAGGGCAGCATCAGGATCGCCGCCAGGGGCGGATGCAGCGCGTACCGATAGAGCCCAACCTGCGCGGCTTCCAGGAAGCTCGGCGGCGCATCGATGTAGGTGTGGCCATGCAGGAAGGCGACCGCCTGGCGCACCTGTTCATTGAAAAAAGTGCCGGAGAAACTGCTCACCGCATACAAAGCGAGGAAGGCGGCGAACACCGTTGCGATGCACCAGCGCTCGAGGGTGGCGGGATGCGCGGCCAGCCGCCTCGCGAGGGTGGCGGGCCATACCAGCAGTCCCCATGCGATCGCGCCGGCGGTGAGCGTCGGCCAGTTCGGGAAGATGTGTTGCCGTTCCAGATAAAGCGTGTCGATCAAAACGATCGTGATGGCGAAGGCGCAGAATCCGATACCGACCGGGATCATCTGCGAGGCACGCGGCG
>JBGPMZ010000413.1:0-3588 GCA_041487255.1 Binataceae bacterium (SeqCode)
AGTCGCGTCGAAGTGACGCATCTCGGACCGCCCGACGATTCGGTACTCAAGACCGTGCGATGGGAACACATACCGATGGGGGACGTGTGGTTCGAGAAACGCAACGAAGATCTCTTCACGCGCGAGGAAGGCAAGGAGCATCTGTTTCTGGTGATGACGCTGGTGACCGACTGGCAGCGCTTCTACCGGCTGCTCGCCGAGCCTGACGTCTACCCGCTCCTGTTTCATTGCTCGGCAGGCCGCGACCGCACCGGCGTCGGCGCCGCGATGCTGCTCGATCTGCTTGGCGTGGAGCGCGATCGTATCGTCGCGGATTTTCTGGAGAGCAACCTGGTCTTCCCCGCAGCGCCGCTGAAGCCGAAGCAATTGGTGCCGGTGTTCGAGGCTATCGACCAGGCCGGCGGCATCCGCGCCTTCATGCGCGACGTGATCGGCGTTGACGAGAAACATCTTGACGAGATTCGCTCCCGCCTGCTCGAGTCCTGAAGACGCTTCGGTCGCATGGCACTCTACGACACCATCGGACGCACGTATGACACCACCCGCAAGGCGGATCCGGACATCACGCGATGCCTCGCACGCCATCTCAATTTCGCCCCAGGCGCGCGTTATCTCGATGTCGGAAGCGGAACCGGAAACTATACCGTCGCCCTGCAGCAGCTCGGGGCGCAAATGCATGGACTGGAGCTAACCTCGACGATGCTCGCGAAGGCGCGGGCGAAGAGCGATCGCGTTCGATGGATTCAGGGAAATGCCGAAGCGCTGCCGCTGCGCGATCGCTGCCTCGACGGCGCGACCTGCACGGTCGCGATTCATCATATGAAGAACTTCGGGCGCGCCTTTGAAGAAGTTTTCCGCGTACTCGATGCCGGCCGCTTCGTGATCTTCACCGGCGACCATGCGCAGATCGATGGCTACTGGCTAAAGGAGTACTTCCCCAACGCAATCGCAGCCGCGATCGAGCAGATGCCCTCGGCGGAGTCTGTGGCGCATCATCTACGGCATGCTGGATTCACCGCGGTCGAAACCGAGCCGTGGGAAGTTCCACGCGACATCCAGGATTGGTTTCTCTACGCCGGCAAGTATCGACCGGAGATCTATCTGGATCCCATGGTACGCGCGGGAATTTCGTTTTTCGCGCAGGGAATCGCCACGCCTGAGGAGACCGCCGCGGGATGCGCAAAGCTGGAGTCCGATATCAAATCGGGGCGTTTCGAGGAGGTCGCGGAAAAATATCGCCACAACCTCGGCGACTATCTTTTTGTGATCGCGACGAAGGAGTAGGCGAAGCCGGCGCTAGGCCGGCATGTAGCCGTCGCGCAGCAAAGACTTCGCGATCAGCATCCGCTGCACCTCGCTGGTGCCCTCGCCGATCTCCGCGAGCTTCGCGTCGCGCATGTAGCGCTCAACCGGGAAGTCGGTGACGTATCCGTAGCCGCCATGAATCTGGACCGCCTTGGTCGTAGTCCACATCGCGACCTCGGAAGCGAACAGCTTCGCCATCGCGGCCTCGCGCGCGTAGGGCTTGCCCTGATCCTTCAACTGCGCGGCGCGGCAAATCAGCACCCATGATGCATCGATGCGGGTCGCCATATCGGCGATCATGAACTGAATCGCCTGAAAATCGGCGATGCGCTTCTCGAACTGCCTGCGCTCGAGCGCATATGCCCTCGCCTCTTCGAATCCGCCGCGCGCGATACCGGCCGCAAATCCCGCGATACCGATGCGGCCTCCTTCGAGGACTTTCATCGCTTGCGAATATCCCGCGCCGAGTTCGCCGATCAGGTTGCGCGCGGGCACTGTGACATTCTCGAAAATCACCTCGGCGGTGTCAGAGGCGCGAAGGCCCAGCTTCTCGATGCGCTTTCCATTGCTCAGTCCTGCGGTCCCACGATCGACGATGAATGCCGAAATCCCGCCGCGCCCCTTCTCAGGAGCGGTCTTCGCGGTCACCACATACACGTCGCCGACGGAGCCGTTGGTGATGAACATCTTGGAGCCGTTGATGACGTAGTTGTCGCCGACCCGATTGGCGCGGGTGAGCATCGCCGCGGCATCGGAGCCCGAGTTGGGCTCGGTCAGGCACCATGCGCCGATTGTTTTTGCGGCAAGCATGTCGGGAACGTAGTGGTCGCGATGCTCATCGGATGCGAAATTCGCGATGTGACCCGTCGAGAGCGACATATGCGCCGCCGCGGTGAGCCCTACCGATGCATCGAAACGTGAAAGACCCTCAACTACCAGCACCTGTGAAAGTGTGTCGGCCGCTCCTCCGCCCCACTTCTCCGGAAACGAGACACCGAGAAACCCCAGCTCGCCGAGTTTACGAAACACCTCGCGCGGAAAGATTTCCTTCCTATCCCATTCGGTGGAATGCGGCTTGATTTCGCGCTCAGCGAATGCGGTGAGCGTTTCACGGATGCGCCGCTGTTCTTCCGTCAGGTCGAAGTTCATCAGGATTCCAGGACGTGGCGTATCACTCTCGCGGGTGCACATTTTCGTGCACCCATTTAACAATGTCCTCGGTCGACGCGCCCGGAGTGAAGATCTCGCGCACACCCATCTGCTTCAGTTTCGTCACGTCTTCCTCGGGGATAATGCCGCCGCCGAAAATCGCTACGTCATCGGCGCCTTTCTCCTTCAGCAGCCGCAGCACCTCGGGGAACAACGTCATATGCGCGCCGGACAGCACACTGAGGCCGACCGCGTCCGCATCTTCCTGCACGGTCGCCTCGGCGATCATCTCGGGCGTCTGATGCAGCCCGGTGTAGATCACTTCGAAGCCGGCATCCCGCAACGCGCGCGCGATGATCTTCGCGCCGCGGTCGTGTCCGTCCAGGCCTGGTTTCGCGACTATGATTCGAAGCCGTTTGTCTGCCATCTAAATCCAGCCTGGGTCGGTATACACGCCGAACTCGGCTCGGAAGATATCCGAGATCTCGCCGACGCTGGCGCTGTTGCGGACCGCCTCGCAAATCGGCGGCATCAGGTTTTCACCCGAGCGGCAGGCCTCGGCGACGCGCTTGAGCGCATCCTTCACCGATGTGGTATTGCGCTCTCGCTTGACTTTTCGAACGCGCTGCACTTGCCGTTCCTCGAGGTCCTTGGCGATCTTCAGCGTCGCGATCGGAATTTCCTCAGGGATCGAATACTTGTTGACGCCAACCACGATCTTCTCATTTTTCTCGAGCTGACGCTGATATGCGAACGCAGCCTCGGCGATTTCACGCTGCGGATAGCCGGTGTCGATCGCCTTCAACATTCCGCCCATCTCATCGATCCTGCGGATGTAGGCCATCGCGTCGGTTTCCATCTTGTCGGTGAGCGCCTCGATTGCGAAACTTCCGCCGAGCGGATCGATGGTATTGGTGACGCCGGTCTCTTCCGCGATGATCTGCTGCGTGCGCAGCGCGACCATCACCGCGCTCTCGGTCGGTAGCGCGAGGGTCTCATCCATCGAGTTGGTGTGGAGCGACTGGGTCCCCCCCAGGACGGCGGCGAGGGCCTGGAGCGCGACCCGGACGATGTTGTTGTGCGGCTGCTGCGCGGTGAGAGTGCAGCCGGCGGTCTGGGTGTGGAAACGGAGGG
>JBGPMZ010000414.1:0-3588 GCA_041487255.1 Binataceae bacterium (SeqCode)
CTGTTTGCGAGCGTGCGCCAGTGGCGCGCTTCAAACAATGGCCGAAACCAACAGTGCGGCGATTGCCGCCGGTCTGAAAAGAAGCATCTTCACCTCTATCGCACTGTACTCCCTCACGTTCGGTATGAGTGCGAGAACGCCTTCGAGCACAACAAGTAGTACAAGCCGTGCCTATTGGCAGACGAACCTGAAGTTGTTCACGCTTGCCGTCACCGTACCGTCGGAAAGAACCTTGACGTGAAGCTGCAACTTGAAGTTCAGGTTCGGAACCGAACCGTGTGCCTCGAGGCCGGCCGTGTAGTCCTGGGTGTATTCTATTTCGGAGCCGGGCCTGGCGTTGACGTTGAACTTGAAAAAGTCAGGGGGAAAGCCGTTGCTGGTCTGACCATTTTGATGTGACTGATAGATCGTGCCCGTGACCGTGTCGACCGCAGAGTAATGGTCCAGGTTCGAGGAGAGGGTGCCGTGGACTCCGCCGGAAAATCCGGTCGGGTCGTCGGTCGAGTGGTCGAGGGTGAAGGTACCCACTATATGGATGTTACCAGTTGCCGAAAGCGGATTGCCCGGCGGGCACGGATTGTCGCTTACCACGCTGAACGGGATTTGCTGATTGAAGGTGTTCGCGGCTCCGGCCCGTGGGGGTGACGCGAGCGCGAATGCGCCGATCGAAATGAGCGCAGCGAGCAACCGATATCGTGTGTGAAACATTTGTAGGGTCTCCTCTTTGCAAGCCTCTTCATCGCCCTGTCCGTCGCGTGGACCGAGGGCTCAGCTAAACGCTTGCTTTCAAAGAATCAGGCGGGACAAATCGTGTTCCAATGGAACACGTAGAACGCAACAACTCTCATCTGCCTTTCGGAATGTGAGCGAAGCGCTGTCCGCTCCTGATTTCAGAGGTGAGCATCTCGGCCATTGCAGGATCGTAGAGAGCAATCCGCGCGATGGCCGCCTTGATCGCTCGGGCTACGGCGACTCGCTCGCGCGATGCTTCCGAGGCCTGCCTTTTTCCGGTCGGCAACCTCGTCGAAGGTGTCTTAACGTCCTTCTGCACCGATCGCACCAAAGTCCCTGCAGTTCCGGAAATTCGACCGCGCCTGCCAGTGCGATTCGCGACGGCAGTGGTGCTTCGAAAATATGAACCCTCAGAGAACCGGGCGGGATAAACCCTGTTCCATTGGAACGGGAGGCGGTTGTCTATCGGGCGAGGACGGTGCTCTAGAGGCGCCAGGCGAGCGATGCTTCAGGGTCGGGGTGATACGCGCACAGGTAGCCGGTTCGGATGCAGGTCGCGAGATGATGGCCTAACGACGGGTCGTTTTCGCGGATGCTCTTGAGCGAGCCACGAATCGCTCTGCCTACCCGGCTGCGGGTTCGCTCCGCATGATCGGCGGCTTTGCGGTCGCGTCCCCCGAGGCCCACCGCGGCCGCTAGCTGCTCTTCGAGCATCTCCAGCTCTTCGCGGATCAGTTCGGCGCGCCCGCTATCGTTAGACTCTTCGGCTTCGGCAAGCTCACCGCGTAGCTCCACACGCCGACTGCGATATTCAGCCTTCGCACGCGGATCGAGAATCGCGCCCGCATCGCCGAGGTCATTGGCAACGCGCAGCTCGAAGTCCCGCGGAGATGTTTCATCGGCTTGTGCAGCGCGATCAATGACCGTCATCAGATCGTGGACATGGAACTCCTCGCCCGGATGCGCCAGGAGATGGGCGATATAGTGGAGCCCCTTCATGTTCTTGAGCCGAAAGGTGTGGTTTCGATACGAGATGGTCCAGAAATCACCTTCGCGCTGAAACGCACATATGGTTGGGGCTGATGGCTTCGGCATGCTTGGAGCTGCCGGCACACCGATTTCCGCGCGAGTCTCTTCGACGCGGTCGATCCATCGTTGTCCGGCGCCGATTTGGCGGTAGATTTCTATCGCGGTATCGAGCTTCTCGCTTGCTCGCCGCTGGTCACCGGCTGAGATAAGCGCGCAGCCCCAATAGCGATAAGTGTCCGCCTCCATCCACGGTTCAGAGTAGTGGCGAAAAATATCCAACGCCTTCTGGAATTGCGCGTCGGCATCGTTGAACTTCAGATCCAATGCGGCCACCGCTGCCTGTGCGCGCGTTACCCCGCCCTCGATCCCTCGCCAGTCCTCGCCCTGCGCGAGAATACTGCGGCACCGCTCCAGGCTTCGGTGAGCATCTTCGCGACGGCGCACGTCGAAGTAGAGCAAACACAAATCCTGCTCCGCCCAGAGTACCCGCGTGAGGTTCGGTGCGTTGCGTGAAATCTCCAGGCTCTCCTTATTGAACGCCTCGCTCTCCGCATACCTCCCGCGAATCCGACAGATCATTCCGAGCCAATGCGTGCGAAGACAGATCGAGTCAAGGTTACCACCGCGCCGCGCAAGCTCGATCCTTTCTGTGACATCCAAATGGGTGCGATCCCAGTCGCCGTCTTCCCATGGCAGAGCCGTAGACGCGTTGGGACCGCGCATTTGAGCCAGTACGCGGCGCCCCTCCGCCATTTCTCCAACCCGTACATACATATGGCTGGACTCAGTCAGCAGTGGGAGGCTTCGGGTCGGGGATCGGGAAGTGCGGGGTTTGGAAAGCTCGGCCAGATACTTGGATAGGGCGGCGCGCGGTTCCCACAGATCAGAACAGTTAATCCCTCCAAGCCACGCTACTAGAGAACCACTATAGGCGTCTTCGAACCGCTCGGCCTTTTCCTGAGCCCTGAGCTCGAGAGAATGAACTTCGGCAAGGCGCCCGAGCGCAATTAGAAACCGGGTGTTGATCATTGCCGCCTGGATCCACCAAAACTCGTCTCCAAGCTGCTCGCTCAGCTCCATTGCGCGGCGGGTCAGCTCGAGGCCCTTTGTTGTTTCCATGGAAAGAAGGCAGGCCGAGCCCTTGTGATGACAGAGACGTATTAGCTCTGCCTGGTCTGCCTGCCTTGTCAGCAAGGCTTCCGCCTTTTCGAAGTGGTCCATCGCGCGTGGGACATCCAGGCACCCGAGGTGCGGACTTGACAGGAAGAGTCCCAAACGTGAGTGGGTGGCGGCGACATGCTTGGTCTCGTTGAGAGATTCAAGCAGTGGCAATGCCGCTGCCAGATACGCGATCGCCTCGGGGGCGCTGGATAACAATTCGTCCCCCAAGTAGTGCAGCACTTTCGCGCGCCGCGCCGGATTCGCATCCGAGCGCGACATCATTCCCAGCGCGGCACGCCAATCGGAGCCCGCCCGGTCGTACACGTGGTCTTGATACGCCGCCTCGCCCGCGCGGATCGATTCATCGATCGCCTTATCGATCGCGTCGAGTTGCGCTAACTCGCGCTCGCGTCCGACGAATGATTTCTGAGAGGAATCGCGCTCCAGCGGCCTTTCCCCCTTAATTTCAGCACCCGCGAGGCGGCTTCGAGGTTCGACGCTAAACAGGAGCGACAATAACATCACCCCGGCAGATTTCAATCACGGAAGCGTTAAGTCCCAAAATGCCCCGATTGTTGCGTCCTGCGGCGAAGGACTGGCGATCCGGCATCTCGCCTGAGTCACTCGCTTTCGTCGACGAGTTCGAAAACGCGTTTGACAGCGAAC
>JBGPMZ010000415.1:0-3584 GCA_041487255.1 Binataceae bacterium (SeqCode)
ATCCGAGGCTATCTCGGAGGCGCTCGGCCACAAGTTTCGACTCGAGCATAGTCCTCTTCCGGGTGGTGAGCGCGCCGGGATCGATCCCGCCACTATCTTCGCCGACAATCCGATCGCCGATGTTATACCGGCCCTCGGCGCCAACCAGATGCCCGACTTTTTTGCGCTTCATAAAGGGAGCTATTTCGATTCCGCAAGCTTTCATCTGATCTCGACCGGCACTCTCGCGCACATGCGCGCGCTAACCGAGGGCAAATCGGATTTCGACTATCGCCGCTTCCGCGCCAACCTGCTGATCGACACCGGCAGCGACGCGAGCGGCTTCGTCGAGGATGGATGGGTCGGCGGTGTGCTCGAAATCGGCGCCGGTGTTAAGGTCACCTCGATTGCACCGGCGCTGCGATGCGTGATGACGACGCATGCGCAGCAAGACTTGCCGCGCGACCTCGCGATCTTGCGCACCACGGTGCAGCGGCATCAGGCGAACCTCGGCGCGTTCACTGCGATCGAGGGTGACGGCCACGTGCGCCTCGGCGACGCGGTCTATCTCGTCAAGTGACCGAACCGAAGCGCGCCGATGCGCGGACGAATGCGTCGGGCGTTCCTACTGGCCCGACTTGAACACGCCGCACTGCTGGAAGGTCTGCAGCTGTGCCTCGTTCGCGCCGCCGAGGTGCTCGTGAATGCCGAACATGTCCTCAATGCTCCTCAGCATCGAGTAGTGGTTGAATTCGTTGGAGTTGGTGTGAGCTCCAGGTTGTAGCAACGGTGACAGAATAACCGCGCCTATCCTGCCGCCACCCGGGCCATAGATTCCCGGCCGCACGGCAAACAGGCCCGGTTTTTCCCCACAGCAACTTTCCGATGCTGCCTGGTTTTTTGTCGTCTGGCTCCGGTCCTTTTTGCAGCTCCACACCTCGCCCTCGTCAAAGGTAATGATCAGCATTCCATCGTCCTTGTACGGCTTCGACGCACGAATCTTCGGAACCCACTTTTGTAGGAACAGGTCTATTTCCTTCAATTCGGGAACCGCGTTGCCGTCCTTGTCGGCGCAGGCATCGTGTCCGTCATTGCACAAATTCGGCGATATGAAGACGAGGTTCGGAAACGGCTCCTTCCCGTTGTCCAGGTCTCTTACAAGTCCCAAGGCGTTTCCATCGATGTCTCCGAGAGGCACGTCATTTTTCTTGCAGCTCGAAGGCTCGCCTTTATCGAGGAGCGAGTGAAAATAAACGAAGGGATTGTGACGCACCACATACCGGGGCGGACCCTTCGGATGGCGCGTCTCATCAACTTGCCCGATAGCCGGGTGAGCACAAGGGTCAGGCATATCTTCCATGTAGGCGCGCCAAAGTAGTGGAGGATTGTGCGCCTCAAATTGATCGGCCACGGTACGGATGTTGTCGGGATATACGCATCCGATGCCGAGGCCGGTCTCAGTATCCTCTAACTCCTTCTTTGTCGGGCAGTCGGAAAGTTCGTTCAGGCGCGCCCTGATTTTGTTCAGTTTCTCTTCCGAAAATTTTGCGAAGTCCGGCATGTCCGCGAAAACCGGACAATCGCGTTGAGTCGCGAGGTTCGGCGCTTGGCCGCTGATCATGGCGATGTAGTTATCAAGGCTGTTGTGGCCGACGCCGTAGTACCGGTCGAGGAGTACCGCGCGGTCATCGCCCTGATCCTCCTTACCCGTCGCCAGGCGCCTGAGATAGGCGGCGTCTGACTTATCGCCAAAGGTCACGTCAAAACTCTGGTTTTCGAGAACCATCAAAAACATGTGCCTGGGAAGGTGCGGCGGCGGTGATCCGCAGGGAGGGGTTGTTTCCAGCGGCATAAGAGATTGCACCGAGGCCGTTCCACATCAGAAGTATCGCTGCCAATGTTAGTCGACGCATACTTCCCTCCCGTCGCGGATCGATCGCGACGAGGACTAGCAAGTTGACATGATGAGCGGCAACACGATTAGTTGATAAACGCGAAACAACAGATGAAGCATACTCCGTGCGAGATAGTCAGTTCCCCGCGCGGGTCAGAGCGGATACGGGCCGCTGCTGGTTTCCTCGAAGTGCTGCCCCCCGGCACCGAAGCGCTAGTGATCGCCGCCAGCCGCGAAGCGGCTGACGATCTCGTCCGCGGCATCTCGCTTAACCGCGGCGCCACCTTTGGGATTCATCGACTGACGCTCAACCGGCTCGCGGGACTGCTTGCAAGCGATCATCTGAATCAGCACGGTCTGGCTCCGGCGGCGAACCTCGCGATCGAGGCGATAACCGCGCGCGTCGTACATCGCATCAAGGGCACCGGCGCGCTGGCCTACTTCGAGCCGGTGATCGATAGGCCGGGTTTTCCTCGGGCGCTCGCACGCACGATCGCGGAACTGCGGCTGAATCGGATTTTGCCTCACGCGCTGAAGGGCAAGGGCGGCGCGGCTGACGCACTCGCCAACGCTATCGAGGAATTCGATGCGGAGCTGAGGGCCGCGAAGCTCGCGGATCGCGCAGGCATCCTCATCGCGGCTGCCGATGCGCTTCAGGCAAGCAACCCTCCTCGATTCGCGGGCGTCCCTTGCGTGATGCTGGATGTCGCCATCGGGACCGCGCTCGAGTCCGCGCTGGTCGCGGCTCTCTGCTTGCGCGCGCCTTCCTTCCTCGCAACGATTCCCGCTGGCGACGAACTCACGAGGTCCTCTCTCGAGGCGGCGCTCCAGACAAAAGTCATCGAGCTCGCTAGCGAAGAAGTCTCGCAACCGAGTTCTTTGCGGCGGCTGCAGGATCATCTGTTCTCGAATGCGCCGGACGAACGCAGGCTCGACAGCTCGGTCACGATTGTCTCGGCGCCGGGTGAGATGCACGAGGCGGTGGAGATCGCGCGGCGCATCCAGGATGAGGCGCGCCGCGGGGTCGCCTTCGATCGGATCGCCGTGCTGTGCCACGTCGGCGAGCGCTACGGCCCGTACCTCGAGGAGGCCCTGAGCCGCGCTGGAATTCCCGCCTACTTCGCGACCGGCACGCGACGCCCGGAGCCCGGCGGCCGCGCGCTGCTGCAACTACTCTCGTGCGCGAGCGAGAATCTCTCCGCGAAGTGTTTCGCCGAGTACCTCTCGCTCGCGCAGGTTCCGGATCCTGATACGACGATTGCGGGCGCCGCCGCTTTCACCCTCCCCGAGGCGGAGGTTTTTTCCGCGCCGCTTTCGACCGATCTGGATTTGCCGCCGCCGCTCCCCGAGATAGAGCCGCCCGAGGTCAGCCCGGTGCCAGTCGTCGAAGGCACGCTCAAAGCGCCGTGGCGATGGGAGAAGTTGCTGGTCGAATCCGCCGTCATCGGCGGGCGCGACCGCTGGCGGCGGCGTCTGGCGGGAGTGGAAACCGAGCTCCGCCGCAAGCGCGGCGAGCTTCCTCCAGAAGAAGGCGGTTGGATCGATCGCCAGCTCATCGACCTCGATCATCTCAAGACTGTCGCGCTCCCGATCATCGACAAACTCGCTGAGCGTCCGACTACCGCGACCTGGCGCGGATGGCTTGACTACCTGCGCGAGCTGACCATACTTGCGGTGCGCGATTCGGGGCCGGTTGTCAAGGCGCTCGCTG
>JBGPMZ010000416.1:0-3574 GCA_041487255.1 Binataceae bacterium (SeqCode)
AGCGAGGTTGTCGCTCACCGCCTGCATCGCGGTTTCCACCCCCTGCAGTCCGGTTTCCGTTACGGTTAATGCATTTCCTGCCATTAGATGCCCCTGCCTTTATCCTTGTCGGTTTTAAGAAGTCGGCTGCGCTACGCTGCCGACGATGCTCGCCGGAATTACCAGGTTGCCGATATCGAGCGAGACGCCTCCGCTGGTGGTCAGGTCGACGCTGCGCACGACGCCTTGCTCGAGCAATCCGCCCAGCGCGACGTTCTTGCTGTTGATGATTTTGACTTGATACCGGCCGTCGCCGGCCGATGACGGCGGTTTCCAGGTGAAGTTCTCCAGGCCGCCGGCGGTGAGATTGCCGAGTGATACCTGGTCGATCTGCACGCCACTGGAGTTGTAGATCAGCGCCGTGTAGGCGTCGTTGGAAGTTGGCGCATACGCGATCGTGGTTGCCTTGCCGTTTTGGACTCCGACCGTACTGCCCGGCGCTACCACCTCGCGTCCGATGAATGCCGAGGCCGCCTGCATCAGCGTGTTCTGCGGATTCTGATCGCTCTGGATGTGCTGATTGATCGACTGCAATTGTCCGAGGTTGGAGAACTGCACCATCTGGCTCGCGTACTGAGTCGGATCGGTTGGCGCGGTGGGATCCTGGTTGCGAAACTCCGCGACCAGAATCTGCATAAAGTCATTGGCGGTCAGCATCGTGGACGCCGAGACCGCGGAGTTGGTGTTGGTCGGCGCTGATGCCGCCGTAGTCGCGTCCGTAATCGAACTCATCGAGCTACCTCATTCATGATGAAAACTTCTTTTCCGTTATCGGACTGATTTTGCGCGCGAGGCTGATAGCCCTCGCGGCCCTGACCTCCGCCGTCGCCCTGCTGGTAGGAGATTTCCGAATGTCCCAGCTTGATTCCCGCGGCGTCGAAGTTCCGGCGCATGCCATCCATTTCAGAAGAGATGCGCTGCGCTGACGCCGCGCTGGGCGTGAGAATCTTCACGTCGACCGCCCCGGCGTGTTCGCGCACGCTCGCCTGCGCCGTCTGCCCGCGGAGCTGCACCGTGATATTCACCGAGTGCGACGGTTCGCGTACGGGGGTGACGTCCGGGTTCAGGCGAATCGCGGCGGCCTCGGCAGTTCGCGCAACCGGCTGCGCATTGGCGCCATGAGCCGGATCATTCGCGAGGCTCGCTGCATCTGATAGCTGACTCGAGGGCTCCTTGCTGTTGACGCTGCGAGTGCGTTGATCCTGTGGCGTCAACTGCGCGAGCGCGTCCATTTGCGTTTGCGAAACCTGCGGCGCGCTCGACGCGGTCGCGCCGGGGATAAGGTTCGCAAATATCTGTTGCGCGATTTTCGGGACGGATGAGTTCATGCTGTTTGAGTTCTCGTTTTGAGCTGAGAGAGCAGAGGACGTGCCACCGCTCGCGCGGCTGGCGCGCATGTGAGGGGAATCGATAGTGGGCGGCGTCGAGGTGGCTTTCAGGTCCGTGTCAGCTCTGACTTGCGCGGGATTGACGACCTTCGCGAAATTGTCGGGCGCCTTTTTTTGCGCGGACGGCGTGGCCGCGGCGTCATCGGTGGCCTGCAATGAGAAAGGTTGCTTCCTGAAATCGAGAGTAATGTCCGAATCTGGGACAGGCGAATCGATCGTGGCGGCGACGCCCGCTCGCGCGAGGAGTGACGCCTCGATGGGTTGCTCCGGCGGTCTGCCGGCGCGAACGTCACGCGGAGTGCCGGCCGCGACATCCGCAACGTCCGCGCGAGTAATGGCATGCGCATCGGTTTGCGGTAGGCCCGATGCGTCGGTAGCTGCCTCGGCACGGCGAATCGGAGACGTGCGATGGTCGAAGAGTGCGGCGAAAGAATCGTCTCCGACCTTCGACGCGCGCCGCTCAACCTCTTTGACCGTCGGGTGTGTGCGGGATTCGGTCCCGGGCTTTGCTTCGGACCCAGGCCTCAGTGTCCTTGTAGCCTTCGAGACAGTTGTCTTCGAGACGGTTGTTTTCGAGACATTTGTCGCTCGCGAGTCTGTTGTTGCCTGCGAGACATCGGACTCGACCTCGATGGTGCTCGCGTCAAAAGCCCTAACGGCATCTTTAGCGCCATGACTGAATGTCGTGGGTTCCTCCGCCGCATTCGAGTCGAAAGCCTGCGCCGCATCGGTGGTTCGCTCACCGTCGGCATGCGCTGGATAAGAAGAAGATGACGATGAGGTCCTGCTATCGACCGGGTTTGTTTGGAGCACCGCCGGATCGATGAGGCTCATCAGCGTCGCGCCGAAATCGACCGTGTTGGCCTTGTCGCGATCGTCGCGGGTGCTGGTTTCTGCCGATGCGTCATCGGCGGAGAGCAACTCCGCGAGAGAAGCTTTACCGTGAACCGCAGTAGTCATCGCCGGTCCCCTTTTTTCCAACTGAAGAAGTGCTCCGCCTCGGTTTCCATCGAACGTTCGCCATGCGCGACGCGTTGGCGGCGGATTTCGTCGCGCGCCTCGCGCGCCGAGTCGGTGAGCTTGCGCGCATGTCCGACCTTCTCACTGAGCGCGCGGACTTCGGTTTCCACCTGGCTGGCGAGTTTTGCGTTGCGCACCCGTAATTGTCCGAAGTCCGCAAGATCGACGAGGCTCCCGGCGTCCTCCAGCGAGTTCGCCGCGGCGGCGCGCGCATCGTCATGACGCTCGCGAATTTCCCGGAGGTGTTGCGCGCGCGTCTTCAGTTGCGCGGACTGACTCTTCAGATGCAGTTCGCGCAGCCGGATAAGATGGACCAGAAGCCGTTCGCGTTTCATCAGGAAATCGCCTCTGCCAGTTGATGCGCGCTGCTCTCGAGCGAGACCGCCTCGTTCACGTCCTGCTTGAGAAAAGATTCAAGTTTGTCGTGCAGCGCGACCGCTTCATCGGTGCGGCGATCGGCGCCCGGATGATAAGTGCCGAGTGAGATGAGCTCTTCGGCATCGCGCCAGCGCGCATACAGCTCGACGAAGCGGCGCCGCGCGGCGTTATGCTCGGAGGTGCAGATCCGTTGCGCCACGCGCGAAATCGAATTGAGCACGTCGATCGCGGGATAGTGGCCGCGCCCGGCGAGCTCGCGCGACAGCGTGATGTGGCCGTCGAGGACGGACTTGGCCAGTTCGCCGATCGGGTCATTCTCCTCATGCAACAAAACCGTGAAGTTGGCTGTGACGCTGCCTGCCTGACCGACCACGGCTTGGTCCACAAGTTTGGGAATTACCGCGAATACCTACGGTGGGTAGCCGCGCGCAGTCGGCGGTTCGCCCGCGGCGAGGCCGACCTCGCGCTGGGCCATCGCCACCCGCGTCAGACTGTCCATCAGGAACAGGACGCTGCGGCCCTGCTCGCGCAGATACGATGCGATCGCGGTGGCGAGGAACGCGCCCTTGATTCGCATCGGCGCCGACATGTCGCTGGTGACCACGATCACCACCGAGCGCGCGAGGCCCGCGGGCCCCAGCGTATCGTGGACGAACTCGCGCGCTTCGCGCCCACGCTCGCCGATCAGCGCGATTACGTTGACGTCGGCGGCGGTGCCGCGCGCCATCATGCCGAGCAGCACGCTCTTG
>JBGPMZ010000417.1:0-3574 GCA_041487255.1 Binataceae bacterium (SeqCode)
ATGGAACTACCGAAAACTTTAGGGGTGTCATCCCGAGCGGAGCGAGGGACCTGCTGTAATGGTTTCGGCGTAAATTAACGTGATGTCATCCTGAGCGAGCGCGGCCGATTTTGCCGCGCGAGTCGAAGAGCCTGCCCTGAGCGAAGTCGAAGGGACCCCTACCCCGCCAAACGCGTTTCTGGTATTTTCAACGATCCTTCAGCCCCGCCGCCGTATTCGTTGCCCGCAATGCGCCGGTTGAACATCGCCACGGTTACAATGTTTCACCTGAATTTGCTCCGCCTGACGACTGACGACTGGAGACTGACGACCGAATCCCATGTCCCACAAAGACACCGTCCGCGAAGAGTTCACCCGCCAGGCGGAGGCGTTCGCCGCCGTCGCCGTACTGCACAACCGCGAGCGCCTCGAACGCCTCGTCGATGCCATCAATCCTGCGCCTGACGCCCGCGCGCTGGAGATCGCCACCGGCCCCGGTCATGTCGGCATGGCGATGGCCGGGCGCTGCCGCGAGGTGGTTGGCGTGGACATTACCGACGCCATCCTCGCCGTCGCCGAGCGCACCCGTCGCGAGCGCGCTCTCACCAATATTCGCTTCCAGCGCGCCGACGCCGAGCAACTTCCCTTTGCCGACGGCGAGTTCGACATCGTCTTTTGCCGCTTCGCTTTTCATCACTTCGAAGATCCGGCCGTGCCCTTGCGCGAGATGACCCGCGTCTGCCGCGGCGGCGGCCGCGTCGCCGTCGAAGACCTCGCCGCCAGCGAACTTCCCGAGCGCGCCGCCTTCCAGGACCAGTTCGAGCGCCTGCGCGACCCTTCGCACACCCGCGCGCTTCCCATCAGTGAACTGGCGCGCATGTTCGGGTCGCGCGCCCTCGAGATCGAAACCGTCACCACCGGTGAAGTCGTGCAACCGGTGGAGTACTGGATGAGCTATTCGCACACGCCGCCGGATCGGGCCGCCGAAGTCCGCGCCATGTTTGCCCGCGATGAGCAGGAAGACCTCAGCGGCGCCTGCCCCTTCCGCCGCGACGGCGAGCTCTTTTTCATTCAGAGGACCGTCACCGTTGTCGCCCGGAAACTAGAGCGGAGCTAAATCCAAGTGGATGCCATCCTGAGCGAGAGCCTGTCCTGAGCGAAGTCGAAGGATCCAACGCGCCCTGGTTTTGGGCGCGTTGTGACCGAGTCGAAGGACCCCTGCGGTGCCGAATCGTTCCGCTCAGTCAAAAGGAACTTCAAGCTGCAGTTTTGAAGGGGCGCGGCTTCAGCCGCGCCGTCCTGGACTCGTAATGAACACGGCTTTAGCCGCTGAGGGAAAAGAAGTTCCCGCCTATAATCTCCGGGTGCTCCGAACCATCACCGTCCTCTTGCTTCTGACTTCTCGCACCGCCGGCGTCGCCTCCGTCACCGGCGCGCACTACGAAGGTGGCCACTGGGTCGGCTGCTTCGCTGTGTACCTGGTCACCGCGCGCGGGTTATCGAAATAGGGGGCACAAGGCTGTTATGCCAGATAAAGCCAGCATCGAAGTTCGAACGCTGCAACCAACCGATCTTCCCGAGGCGCTGCGACTCGAGGCGAGCGAGGGATGGAATCAGACGGAAGCTGACTGGAACCGCATCCAGAAACTCTGCCCTCAAGGATGCTTCGCCGCCTTGAATCGGGGAACGCTCGTCGGCACCGTCACCACGGTTACCTACCGCCGCGATCTGGCTTGGATCGGCATGATGCTGGTGAAGCAGGATTATCGCGGACGCGGGATCGGCAAGCGGCTGATGGCTGCTTCTCTGGATTACTGCGATAAGTCCGGAATTCGGACCGTCAAACTCGACGCTACGCCGGCCGGCCGGCCTCTCTACGAACGCTTCGGCTTCACACCCGAAGCGACCGTTGAACGGTGGCAGGGCGTTGCCGATCGTGGCTCGGAGAAAGGACGCGAACTGCTCGGGCTCAGCGATTCGGTGCGCCAGGCACTCTACAAGGTCGACCAGCAAGCGTTTGGAAGCGATCGAAGAGAATTACTCGATCGACTTATCACAGACGCGTGCTTTGAGCCGGCCGCGGTCGCTGACTCTTCCTCGCCACGATTCGCACTTGCCGGCTTCGCATTGGCGCGCCGCGGCCTTCGTGCTTTCTATGCCGGACCGATCATTGCTATCGATCGTTCCGTGGCGGTTGCGCTGTTAGACGTGCTTCTTGCGCGATTGCACGGGCAGACAGTCTATTTCGATTTGCTGGTCGATTCCGACGGCGACACCAAAGCAGCAAAGGATCGTGGTTTCGTGAAACAGCGCAGCCTGACTCGTATGTATCGCGGCCAGCCGATCAGCGCGGGAACCTCAAAATTGATCTTCGCCATCGCTGGTCCCGAACTCGGCTGATCGATCACGGGGACGGCAATAGCAGTGATTAGCTCACGCGGGACAACTGATGGCATTCAGCCCCAGCCATCGATTGCGAATCTGTTGCGGTTCAATCCCCCTCGCCCGCAGCTCCCGCAAACTCAGCGCATCTGCCCGCTTGGCCAGCCGCTCGCCTTTTTCATCCACCAGCAGATCGCAGTGGTAATACCTGGGCGGCGCAACCCCCAGCGCTTCGCACAACAAAAGCTGGCGCGCCGTGGACTTCAGCAGATCGCACCCGCGCACCACTTCCGTGATCTGCATCGCCGCATCGTCGGTCACCACCGCCAACTGGTACGCCGGCACGTCATCGCGCCGCCACACCACGAAGTCGCCGAAATCTTTTCCCGCCGTGTACTGCTGCTCGCCCTGTGCGCCATCGTGGAATGAGACGACGCGTCCATCCGGCACGCGGAAGCGCCAGTTAACGCCCGCCGGCGAATCCACCGTCAGCTTCCGCCCGCGGCACTTGCCGGAATACATCGGTTGATCACTTGACTCATGCGGCGCTTGCGCCGACTCCGCCAGGTCTTTACGCGAGCATGTGCACGGATAAATCCAACCACCCGCGTGCAGCTTCCGCCAGGTTTGCAGATAAACGTCCCGCCGCTCGCTCTGCGAATACGGCGCATACGGCCCGCCCACGTCCGGCCCTTCCTGCCATGAAATGCCGAACCAGCGCAGGTCTTCGTTGAACTCGCGCACGTATTCCGGCTTCGACCGCTGCGGGTCCAGATCTTCATTGCGCAGCACCAGCACGCCGCCCGCGGCGCGCGCCCGCTCGTACGCGATCCAGAACGTGCGCGCGTGGCCCAGGTGCAAGTATCCGGTCGGCGACGGCGCCAGCCGCCCGCGATAGCTCTGTGCCGAAGTCATCAAAGCCATACTAAAGCGGTGCCCCCGGCTTCGATGCGCGCGATTTCACACTTGGCCGCCGCCAGGAACTTCTCCCGCGCTTTCCTAAGTGCGCTGCCCTTATCCGCGAACTTACCCGGGGCTGAATCAGGCGCTACTCCGAGGATGGCATTTCTGCTAATAGCGCTCCGGCCCGGAGGGCGCTATCATTACCTCTCGCATGGCCGACCCCTCCAAGAGCATTCTCGTCGTCGACGACGATGCCTCCCTTTGCAAGCTCATCGCACACATACTTGAGCAGGCGGGGCATGCCGTGGTG
>JBGPMZ010000418.1:0-3566 GCA_041487255.1 Binataceae bacterium (SeqCode)
CAGCCATGAGCGACGTTAAAAGTTTCCTGGCCCGCCGGACTACGCGCCGTATCGGGCGGCCCGGATCGCGGCGACCGAGTCGCGTTTCTGGCCGCGGCGAAAAAGCCGGAGCCGGGCGCCCCAGCGAAATCGGCGCCATAAA
Source organism: Binataceae bacterium (SeqCode) (assembly GCA_041487255.1). Classification (GTDB taxonomy): domain Bacteria; phylum Desulfobacterota; class Binatia; order Binatales; family Binataceae; genus DATGKG01. The sequence continues at coordinate 143 of JBGPMZ010000418.1, forward strand.
AAAGCGGACGCGCAGAGATGCACGTCCGCTCGAGGATCCGATTTGCGATGTTTCTAAGGCATCGCGATTTTGATTCCGATCAAAAGAACCGCCCACGCCACGAATCCTGCCGTGATGACACCCTGTATCGAATCGAGCGGTTTCTTGGTCGCGCCTTGGGTGCCGAAGAGCGCATTACACTCGATTGCCGCGATTATCACGCCATCGATTACGATCCACCCCACCAATCCACCCGGAGTGATAGCGCCGACCAGCCCGGGAAGGTGCGACGCGGCGCCCATGAAGAACAGCATAGGCACCGAAAACAGCGTGTTGGTGCGCGAGGCGAGTCCGGCGCGGCGTCCGGCTGGAGCGGCTTTTGGATCAGCCGCAGCTCCGCCCGCCATCGCGATCGCGTTGGCGATGATGATTTTCTGATTCGGCCAGATCACGAACCATACATTGGCCCACATGATGATACCGAGCGTCCCGCCGGTGATGATCGCGACCGTCCACGCGGTGAAGTTCATGTCGATCGTGGACCACCAGAGAAAGAAATAAAGCAGGCCGAAGATCACGGTTCCCATCGCGCCCCATCGAAACCACCACAGCGCGCGCGGCACCAGTTTCTGAATCGCACCGCTTCGCACCGGCGCTTCGGTCTCGGCGAAGAACGGGGTCTGCACGAGGTTGAAGTAGTAGAGCAATCCGATCCAGGCGATCCCGAACAGGAAGTGCAACCACCTAAGCAGCATCAAGAGCGCATCCATAGTTTTCCTCCGGTCTGCGTGGCTTCACTAATGCCGTTCGTTGCGTGTTTTTTTTCACAGCATAAGGGCATTTGCAACCACCAGCATTGCGGACAGTTCACCCCGGCGAAGCCACCCGGCCGCAGCATTCGCAAATTGATCGATCGAATCGTGAAGGCGGGTTGCGGCAATATGCTGTGGTGCTAAGATCGTAGTGTCACTCAGCGGCCTGTTCTGAATACTCACGATCAGGCCTCCGTCACTTCAATGTACCGCTCCGACGCGCGATTCGTTCGCCACGCCGCCAACTCACTTCGAGAGGATGGTTGTTATGGCTTTTGAGCTTCCCAATCTGCCTTACCCATACGACGCATTGGCGCCTCACATTTCCAGGGAGACGCTGGAGTTCCATCACGACAAACATCACGCGGCTTACGTCAAGAAGCTTAACGAGCTGATCCAAGGCACTCCGCACGAGAAGGAATCGCTCGAACAAGTCGTCAAGAATTCATCGGCCGCGCTGTTCAACCAGGCCGGACAGCATTTCAATCACAGCTTTTACTGGAAGTGCATGGCGCCGAAAGCCGGCGGCGATGCGAAGGGGCCGATAGCTGACGCGATCAAGAAATCATTCGGTGATTTTGCATCATTCAAGAAGAAATTCAGCGAGCTGGCCGAGGGCCATTTTGGATCTGGATGGGCGTGGCTGCTCCGCGATCCGGAAGGCGAGCTGAAAGTGGTTGCAATGCATGACGCGGACAATCCGCTGAAGCACGATGATCAACCGCTGCTGACCTGCGATGTCTGGGAGCACGCGTATTACATCGACTATCGCAACGCGCGCGCCAAATACATCGAGGCGTTCTGGAACCTGGTGAACTGGGATTTCGTGAACCAATGCTTCGGGAAGTGATGGTTCGGCAGCGCTGAACAGTCATCCTGAGCGCTGCGCGAAGGATCTCGACGAGTTAACGACCGAGCGCCGGGCCATCGATGGTCCGGCGTTTTCTCTTTCAGAAGAGTTAGTGTCGCACTAGTCGAACTCGCGCGCGCGATCTAGGATTGCCTCAACTTCGGCCTTTGGAGGACGACATGAAACTTCTGGAAAATCGCGTCGCGATAATCACCGGTGGAACGGGTGCGCTCGGGCGTGCCGTCGCGGATTACTTTGTCGAGTCGGGCGCGCGGGTCGCGATACCATGGGTCGTAGAGCCGGAAGTTCCACTCCTCAAGAAGCGACTGGGCGATCGATTCTCCGATGCGAATGTTTTTCTGAAGCGCGCCGATGTCGGCGACGAGGCGCAGATCGCCACCTTCGTCAACGATGTGACGGGTAAGTTCGGCAAACTCGATATCCTGGTGAACCTGGTCGGTGGATTCTGGGGCGGCAAGTCGATCGCCGAGACCTCGATGGCCGAGTGGCAGGCGATGTTCGACCTCAACCTGAAGCCGACGTTTCTATGCTGCCGCGCTGCCATTCCCGCACTGAAGAAAAACGGCTACGGAAGAATCGTGTCGGTCAGCTCGCGCAGCGGTTTGCAGGGCGCCGGTGATTTCGCCGCATATGCGATCGCGAAGGGTGCCATCGCGACCTTCACCGCATCGCTCGCCGAGGAAGCGCTTCCCGACAACATCATCGTGAATGCGATCGCACCGAGCACCATCGACACCGAGGCGAATCGCGCCGCGATGCCGAAGGCGAAGCATGAGAATTGGGTGAAGCCCGAAGATATCGCGCGCACGGTTGCGTTCTTGTGCTCCGAGGACAATCGAGTGACCGCGGGCGCGGTGATTCCGGTGTACGGCCGCGCATAGTGGCGGCCGGCCGTCACGAAAATTGCGGATTCACTTCGGGGCGGCGCAGACGTACCACGGGTGCGGGGCGCGCCGACGTAGAGCGTGGTGCGCTCGCGAGGCGGTCGGCCACCACTTTGAACACTTCGGTGTTGACTCCCATCCCGATGTGACTCGCCATCACCTCGAGGTTCTCCACCGTGGCCGCGCCCGATCGATCAATACAACTTTCCCAATGCACGACGCCGTCGGTCTTCGAATAGAGCACGGTAGTTGGGACCTCGCCGGGATGGCGTTCCACCAGCATCATGCCGCATGAGCAGGATTGGGTGAGGCACCCGGCTTCCTTGTTGCGAAGCCTCGCCACCAACCGCGCCATCGCAATCACGAGAGGATTGGCGGAATCCTCGATCAGGCGAATTGGCGATCCCAACGTGATCACGCGCTCGACTAGCTCGGGACGTCGCGCCGCGACTTCGCGGGCATACACGCCTCCGAGGCTTTGCCCGATGATGACGACGCGTCCCTCATCCTCGTGGATCCGCTCCAGATGGCGTTCGAGGTGCATCAGCGTTTCGCGGGGACAGTTCGAGTTCGATCGAATGCCAGTAAAAAAGGTCTTATGCCCGAGCCATCTGCATAGTCCGGCCAGCGGCGCGAGAGTCATGTCACCGGCCATGAAGCCGGGAATGAGCATCACGGATTTGCGATTGCCATGCTGAGCAACGTGCGGCCATGGATGGTGGATTCCATGGACCCAGAACAGCGCGGCTTCCATCGGGAAGCGCAGCTCAAAAAGAGAATGGAGCAGGGAAGGGCGTTGCGCGTATCGCGCAGCCTCGGTTGCATCAGCCGCCTTTTCGGACCGCATTGCACCCCCACGGAACGGACGCCCGCAGCAG
>JBGPMZ010000419.1:0-3565 GCA_041487255.1 Binataceae bacterium (SeqCode)
CGGCGTGATCGAGATGGCTCGACCTGGTCGCATCACTCCTTGTCATATTCGCGCCGAATGAACGAGGCAGAATTTGGAAAAGCGCTGGTGGACGAAGGCGCGTCTGCGCGATGTCTCCCGGGTACGTCGGCGCGAAGCTGGGCTCTTACATTTGACAGTTCGTTGAACGAGTCGGACCGACAAGGAAGCCGACCCGGCGCCGCGTTCGGATTGCGGATCGATCGCCGCTGTGGAACATAGACTTGCGCAGGCTCCAGTCCGCAACGCTCGCGTTGGCGAAGAGTCCGGGACCGCGGTCTGTACCTCTGGAGGTCGCACAAAAGAGTCGGATGAACAAGGTTGCCAACCTGCAAGATCGATTTTATGAATCGCGGCGGCCCCAATGGTCGGACGGTAATGAAGTGTTCGCGCGACTGGTGCACGGTTTGCTCTTTGCCGGTATTCGAGTCTTGAATCTGGGCGCCGGAGGCGGCCTCGGAGCAGTTGACCTCCGCGCTCCCGACCACACGATCGTGGGGATTGATCCCGATCCGGTAATTGCGGGAAACCGAGGGCTGACCCATCGTAGCCAGGGGTTGGCCGAAGCGTTGCCCTTCCGCAATCAGACCTTCGACTTGGTATTCATGGATTGGGTGGTGGAGCATCTGGCGTACCCTGTCGACACCGCACGCGAGATATTCCGCGTGCTCCGCCCCGGTGGTTACTTCGCCTTCCGAACCGGCAACCTGCTGCACTACTCCTATTCAATCAGCCGCTTCACGCCGCAAAGCTTTCACGATGCCATTGTGAGGCTCGTCGGGGCACAAGAAGAGATTCATACGTTCCCGACCTACTATCGGATGAATACCGTTGGTGCGGTTCGAAGAACGATGGATGCCGTCGGCCTGCACGAGGATCTCATCGTTCTGAATGAGCCGAACCCAGCTTATCTCGGGATGTCCAGCGCTACCTATCTAGCAGGCGTTGCTTACGAGCGGACGGTGAATCGCTTTGGCTTTCTGCGCTCTCTGCGCGCGAATATCCTCGGACGCTTCCGCAAACCGATGAGCTGAAAAAGTGTGATACCCGATCCGTCGCCACTAGCCGTCATCGCGGTTACTCTTCCGATTCGTCGATGGCGCCGGCGCGAGGACCGAAAGCGACCCCGCGTTTCGAGGCGCGCACGAAATCCACCATCTCTTGCGCCTCGGGTGTGAGCTTCTCGGATGCAATGCGCTCGAGCGCCAGCTTCAGGTTCTGTCGCTTGCCGAACAGCGCGAGGAAGACCTCGCGCAGCGCGCGAATTTGCGCCGCCTTGAAGCCTATCCGTTTGAGACCGATCAGGTTGATGCCGCGCAGCGTATGGGTTCCATCCATGATGCAAAACGGCGGAATGTCGCGGCTGGTGCGCGAGAGACCTCGCATCATCGCGAGCCGCCCGATGCGCGTATATTGATGCACCACGCAGTTGCCCGAGACCAGCGCGCGATCGCCGACCTCGACCCATCCGGCGAGCAGCGCGCCGCCCGCGATGATGGTCGAATTGCCGACGCGGCAATCATGTGCGGCATGCGAGTTTTGCATGAAGAAGTTGTCGTCGCCGATGATCGTCACCTCGCCGTGCTCGCTCCCGCGATGAATCGTGGTGCCTTCGCGAAACACATTGCGATGGCCGATGCGCACCCTGCGAGCCCCGCCGGTGTACGCGAGGTCTTGCGGCTCATCGCCGATCACCACGTTGGGATGTATGACGTTGGCCTCGCCGATTTCGGTATCGCCAAAAATCGCGACGTGGCTGACGAGCCGCGTGCCTGCGCCGATGCGAATTTTTCCCTTGAGAAAACAGAAGGGGCCGATTTCGACATCGGCCGCGAGATCAACCTGGTTGCCGACCACTGAAGAGGGATGGACCAGCGCGGAGGACGCAGCTCCGCCGCTCAATTGAGCTGCCTCTTGTTCTTGAGCGCCTCGGCGCTCAAGTCATCGTCGGGATGCTCGGTCTCATCGGCGGTTTTGCCGGCGACGCGATACTTCTCGCTCGCCCAGGTGCCGAGATCGATCATCTGGCATCGCTCGGAGCAAAACGGCCGAAAGCGATTGGCCGGCGACAGGTCGACGGGCTTTCTGCAGATCGCGCATCGCATACGATCAGAAGTTGCCAAAACTTCGGGCTCTCGGCAACGGCATTCCATGCCGGCGAGGCGCTGCCCTCGCGTTGGCTACGGTGCCACGGTTGGCCGCGAACCAGATGCTAAAAGATGTCGGTGTTGCCGCAGTGGGTGGTACCGCCGGCATGCCTGAAGGTGCCGGTATGGAAATCGTAAAAGAGCTTTTGGAGGTAACAGTAGCGGCGCTCGAGCGCCGGGCTCTTGTATTCGATGTTGATCCGCACCATCAGGCGCGCCGCACCGCTGAGGGCTTTCTGGTACTCTTCAGGCATCAGAAAAACATAGAAGAAATGCGGAACGCTCGGGGAGACGACGCCCTGATTGCCGACCGACATTTCGTCGTCATGCGCGGGGATCGGCTTGCCGTCGAGTAGCGGAGTCACCGTGACGATCGCATCGTCGGCCGGAATTGGACCGAAGTTGCGAAAATCGACGACGATCGCGGGATGTTCGGTGTCGGTGCGTTCGAACGAAACGCTTTTCACCCCGATGAAGGGACGCTCGGCGACCGCGAAAATAAGCTCGGAAACTCGGTAGGTGCGCCAGGTTGCGAACGCGGTAAAGGCGGTCGCCGCCACCATCATCAAGGCCATGAAGTCGGCGATCGAGAGGATGCGCCGTTCGGTGCGCAGAATCTCGCGCCCCTGCGCCTCGATGCGCCGCTCGCTCTTGGCTTCCTCTCCTCGTTCCGCCATATCCACCGCGAGTTATACCCATGCGCGGCGAGTGAGGCTATACAGCCACCGGAAGTATTCCCGGACCGCTAAATCCGTCTCACCTCACCAAGGCTATGACCTGACCAGGGTCTCGACCGCTATGCCGCGCCCTGGATTTACTGGTTTGTAGTGAAGCAATTCGAAACCGATGATTCGGCCTTTGCGATCCTTCATTACAACAACTTCATCGGCAGTCTCTTCGCAGATGGATTCCTTCCTCGGATCATCGATCCAGACCGTTAGCGTTTTGCCCACCGCGTCGTGAATTACTTTGATTTTTTCCACACCCGCTCTCCGATCTTGATCGCGTCCGATAGATACGCCGTTATGAGGAAGCCTTCCCCATTTTCGCGCTTGGCTACTGCACAAATCCAGCGAGGCGATTTGCCCCGATAGAAGAGGAAGACTCTTCGATCTCTTCGGCTCCGCCGAACTTCATCAGGATCGGCGAGCGTCCCCATAATCGCTTCTTCTTGACCCTCTATTGCCGGATGCTTGCTCGACACGATGAACTGCCAGTACTCCCGGGTGCATCGCACCGAAAATCTCAGCGGCGTTTCTATCTCGAAAAGTAACGTCCTGGCCAAAGGCCGGTTTCCTTGTCTCCCTAATTCAAATTGAAGGCGCGGACCGCGTTGTCGTAGAGAATCTTGCGCTTGCTGTCGGCCGCGATCGGCTGCTTCAGCATCGATTCGATGCCCC
>JBGPMZ010000420.1:0-3561 GCA_041487255.1 Binataceae bacterium (SeqCode)
AGTTGGAGCAGGCGATTCAGCGAATCCATGTACTGGCCGAGGTCGCCGGTGTCGTCAGGAATCACGGTGGTGCCGGCGCCGAGAACCACATCGCCGGTGAACAGCGCCTTCTCTTCCTCGAGGTAATAGCAAAGATGATCCGGCGCGTGACCAGGGGTGTGGATGGCGCGCAACGTCACGCCCGGAGCCTCGACGACCGCCTGCCCATCGATCGCCACGATGGGTCCGCCGGCCGCGGCGTCGTGCTCCGGCCACGGCATCTTGAGCACCTGATGTTCGCCGAACTTCTCGCGCACCTGTTTCACGCCGCCGATGTGATCGACATGCGCATGCGTAAGCACGATCCGATCGATGTCGTCGCCGCGGAATAGTTCCTTGAGCGCGCTACCTAGGAGATCGATCCAGATGGGCACACCTTGCCCGGTGTCGAGCAGCAACGGACGGTCGCCGGTGCCGATGAGCCAGGTGTTGGTGCCGGGCCCGGTGAACGGCGATGGATTGTGGCCGAGCACAGTGGCGACGCGCTGCGAATGACGTGCGAAGTCGGGCAGCTTCATTCCGATCATTGAATCGGTAACGATCCGCCCCGGCTGCTTTTCCATCTGCTTCTCCCGCGGACTCTTATCGATGATTGCGTTCGAAGATCAGGCGCAATCCCTTCAGCGTCAGGAACTCATCCACTTCCTCGATGGTCGCGGACTCCGGCGCGATCAGCCCCGCGAGGCCGCCGGTCGCGATTACATGAGCACTCTCACCGCGCTCCTTGCGAATTCTCGCCACCAGCCCATCCACCAGCGAGGTATAGCCGAAAACCAGTCCCGATTGGATCGCCGCGATGGTGGTCCGGCCGACGGTCTCTTTCGGGCGCGCCAGCTCGACGTGATAGAGCTTGGCGGCGTGCTCGATCAACGCGTCCATCGAGACGCCGAGGCCGGGAGCGATCGCGCCGCCCACGTATTCGCCGCGCCCGGTCACATAATCGAGCGTGGTCGCGGTGCCGAAATCCACCACGATGCACGCGGTGGCGAAATGGTCGTAAGCCGCGACCGCATTGACGATTCGATCGGCGCCGACCTCCTTGGGATTCTCATACAGAATCGGCATCCCGGTCTTGATGCCCGGCCCGACGATCAGCGGCGCGACATTGAAGTAGCGCACCGACAGTTGCTCCATCACCTGGTTGAGCGCCGGCACCGAGCACGAGACCGCGACGCCCTCCGGACGAATCGGAACGTCGAGGCGCGCCGAATGCATCAGGGTGCTGAGGATCGCGCCATGCTCATCGGTGGTGCGCTCGAGGTTGGTCGAGATGCGCCAGTGATGCGTCAGCCGCTCGCCCGCGTAGATTCCGAACACGGTCTGGTTGTTACTGACGTCGATGGCCACCAGCATGATGGTACTATCGGCGCCCGAAACGGCCTCCGCCCATGCCGCCAAATGGATGCGGCGCGAAGCCGCCGCCAAGGCCGTATGGGTGAAAACCGAGTGGCATCGGTGCGATGTAGCCGGGTCCCGGCGCCATTTGGCGATAGGTACCCGGACCTGGAGCCCATTGTTGGTATGATCCGGGGCCGCCGGCCCATTGCTGATATGAACCCGGACCTGACATGACGACCCTCGGCCCGGGCGCCATAACCGGATACGAGGCGAGATATCCCATTGGGACATTCACGCGGTCGCCGACGATGCTCTGATTGGCGTAGTCAGAGAGTCCACCGACGTCGGGATTACTCGCAAGCATGCTCGAGTCGATCGCATCGGCATTCGCAGCACCGGCATCAGCACGGAAACTATCGTCCCAGGAGTGGGTGCACAGCGTTGCGACCGAAGACTGATCGCATTGCTGCGGAATTTCCAGCACCTGGTTGGCAGGCGCATCGTCGAGGGTGCTGAAATCGGGGATATCGGCGTCGGGGTTGATGTCATCGGCGATCGCTCGCGGAGCGCTCACGAGCATCGCAAGCAAGATCGCGAGCGGGACCAGGTGTAGCCCGCTCCATCGATCTTTGGACGCGCTCAGGTTACGCGCGAGTTTGGTTGCCCTGCGTAATGAAAACAAAATCATAGAGCTCCACCAACAAGGCTATCACCGAGCAGATATAGCGCCAACCTTTTTCGTAAAGACCAAACCGATCCGACACTTGCCAAAAGCCCTGGTTGTATTGCGAGTCCGGCTATGGTCTTTCAATCAAATGCAGCTGATTGCGCAGGCGCAGCAGCACAAGCAATCCAGCTAGAACCGCCCATCAGGCGCTTTCGGTTTCTATCGTCACTGGATATCGCTAAGATTCTGCGCCATGTCGGACAGCAAAGTTGCTCTCATTACCGGCGCAGGCCGCGGAATCGGCCGCGACATCGCACAGGCGCTCGCCAAAGACGGATATGCATGCGGACTTATCGCGAGGACCAAGTCGCAGTTGGAAGAAACCGCCGAGCTGATTCGCAAGGCGGGAGGCAAGGCGGTCGTCACGCCTACCGACGTCTCGAATCGCGCGGCGGTGCTGACCGCGGTGGAGACCGTCGAGCGCGAGCTCGGCCCGATCTCGGTGCTGATCAACAACGCCGGCGCATATCTGAAAAAGAAGTTCACCGAAATCGCGGAGGACGAATTCGATTTTCAGTTCAAGGTGAATTGCTACGGCCCGTTTTTCTGTTCGCAGGCAGTGGTCGCCAAGATGGCTGAGCGCGGCGAGGGCACCATCATCTTCGTACTCGGCTCCGAGACCCGCGGGGGCCCCGCGCAGTATTCCGCCTACACCGGATCGAAGCTGGCGCAGCGCGCGGTTGCCGAGTCGCTCGCCTATGAGTTCGGCCATTTGGGCGTGCATACCGCGGCACTCGACGTCGATGGCGCGGTCGATAGCGAGCGCGTTCGCGAATCGATGCCGGACGTCGATCCATCATGGTTCGTCTCGCCGCGGCGCATCTGCGAGGAGATCGTTCACCTCATCCATCAGCCTAGGGATTCGTGGAGCTTTCAGGTCGACCTGCGCTCGTACTCGCAATGGCGTCCGCGGGTGGCGGCGAAGAAGAAGGCTTGAGCGCGGCCTCGCGCTACAGCTCCATCGGATTGCGGAAGTGCGCGAGAAAGATTCGCGTGCGATGCTCAAGCAGCAGCGGATCCAGCGCGGCCTTGACGACGGGATCGCTAACGGTGAAGCCGGGGCGCAAAGCCTCGGACATCGGGCACTGCTCCTTCGGCAGCGGATCGAGTAAATTTGCGAACGCCGTCCAGTAAATGTCGAGCGCGCTCAACACATCGCCGATGAAGTAGCGCACGCCGCGCGCATATTGTGATTTGAGCTGCGCAGTCAGCGCGCGCAGCGACTCCGCGGTGCGCTCGCCGGCGGCCTTCGCGTCGCCCTCGTTGAAGCCATACTTGCCGGCCATCCGGCTGATTCCTTCCGGCGCCTTGCCCGATGCGACCGCCGGCGCAAAAAGCTGGAGCCGCCGATTCCACGCGATGCCCATTTCCCCGCAGATTTCGTGCGACAGTCCAATCATCAGCGCGTGCTGCGTTGCGTCCTTCGGAAGCAGTGACGGTTTGGGAGCGAGCCGTTC
>JBGPMZ010000421.1:0-3546 GCA_041487255.1 Binataceae bacterium (SeqCode)
CCCGATGCCGATGTCAGCAAGCTCTCCGGCGGCGAGAAGCGCCGCGTGGCGCTATGCCGCACGCTGCTAGAGGAGCCCGACATGCTGCTCCTCGACGAGCCGACCAACCATCTCGACGCCGAATCAGTCGCGTGGCTGGAAAGGTACCTGGCCGAGTTCCCGGGGACCGTCGTGGCGGTAACGCACGACCGGTATTTCCTCGACAACGTAGCGGGCTGGATACTCGAGCTCGATCGCGGAGCGGGAATTCCGTACGAGGGGAACTACAGCTCGTGGCTCGATCAAAAGCGCACGCGGCTGGCAACGGAGGAGAAACAGGCCTCGGCGCGGCAGCGATCATTGGAGCGCGAGCTCGAGTGGGTGCGCATGTCGCCCCGTGCCCGGCAGACGAAGAGCAAGGCGCGCATTCAGAAGTACGAGGAGTTGGCGACCGCGGCTGAAGGCGAGAAGGTGATGCAGAACGAGATCGTGATTCCGCCACCCGCGCGTCTTGGAAACGATGTCGTGATCGCGAAAGGTCTCAAGAAGGCATATGGCGAGAAGGTACTGTTCGACGATCTGTCGTTCTCACTGCCGCGAGGAGGAATCGTTGGAATCATCGGCGCGAACGGGGCGGGGAAGACGACGTTGTTCAGGATGATCGCCGGCAAGGAGAAGGCCGACGGCGGATCGCTGGTGATCGGAGACACGGTGCAGCTCGCCTACATGGACCAGGCGCGCGAGCTGAACGACGCGAACACCGTCTACAAGGAAGTGAGCGGCGGCAACGACGTCATCATGGTGGGCAAGCGCGAGATGCAGGCGCGGGCATATCTGGCGCAGTTCAACTTCAAGGGCCCGGATCAGCAGAAGAAGGTGAAGGATCTATCCGGTGGAGAGAGGAACCGGCTTCATCTGGCGAAGCTGCTGAAAGCCGGCGGAAATCTGCTCCTGCTCGACGAGCCCACGAACGATCTGGACGTAGATACGTTGCGTGCGCTCGAGGAGGCGCTCGTCGATTTTCCGGGCTGCGCGGTCGTCATCTCGCACGATCGCTGGTTCCTGGATCGCATCGCGACCCATATTCTCGCGTTCGAGGGGAATTCGGAGACGGTGTGGTTCGAGGGCTCGTACCGCGACTACGCGGAGGACTTCAGGAAACGGAAAGGCGCGGATGCGGACAGGCCGCATCGGATTGCGTACAGAAAGCTCGTGCGGAAGTAAGTGGCGACTGCAAGTAGCCAGCACGGTCAGGCGTCTTGCAGGGAGACCAGGCATTACGCAGCATTTGTGATCCCGTTTGCGGAGTGATAATGCGGCCACTCGCTTGGATTGGCGTGCTTCTCATCGTCGGCGGCATCGTCGTCGTCGCGATGAAGGGAATACCGTACACGAAAAGCCACAACGAAGTCGAAGTCGGTCCTCTCAAGGTCACTTCGCAGGAACGCGGTATGGTGACACCGATCGTCGGAGTCGCCGCGATCGTGATCGGTGGGGTGCTTGTGTTCGCGGGTCGAAAGGGATCGGCATAACCGGTTGCCCCATTCGGCCCTGGGCCGAGTGGGGCAACTGACAACAGCAGGCTAGTCGCCCGTGTTGCTCTTGAGGAGGCGCTGGCGGTACGCCTCGCTCGCGTATATCGCTACTTCGACGCGGCGGTTCTGCTGCCGACCGGCATCCGTATCGTTAGTGGCCACCGGCTCCGACTCTCCCTTGCCAGATGCCGCGAGCCGGGCTCTGTCTACACCCTGCGCCGCCAGGAACGCGGCGGCTGAAGCCGAGCGGCGCTCCGAAAGCCGCTGATTGTACGCGCCATCGCCCACGTTGTCGGTGTGCCCGACGATCAGCAGCTGCGAATCGGGGTATTTCTGCAGACTCTTTGCCAATTCGGTGAGATTCGTTCCCGCCGCCGGCAGAATCTGATCCGAGTCGAATGCGAAGAGGAGTCCTGAAGCGAAGGTCACTTCGATTCCCTCGCCCACGCGAGCGACTGTTGCGCCCGGGATGGTCTGGCTCAGCTCCTTTGCCTGCTGGTCCATCTGGTGGCCGATGATCGCGCCGGCCGCACCGCCGACAACGGCCCCAATGATAGCGCCCCTCGCCGTCGAGCCCGTCTGGTTGCCGATGACGCCACCTACCGCGGCGCCGGTCGCTGCGCCGATCACTGCTCCCTCTTCCTTCTTGTTCATGCTCGCGCACGCGCCCGCTCCGACGGAGGTCAACAACAGGAACGCCGTGAGGGTGCGCCGACCCTGTGGATTGGAGATCTTCATGTATAGAGCTCAGTAAAAGAGACGTTGAGTACTGTTTCAATTGGGGTGCCAGGCTGTTTCACGCGCTGGCGCGGTAAGCCCCGCAATCGCGTGCTAACTCCCAGGTCGCTCCAGGGTCAGCGACCGCCGCCATCATCATCGCGCACTCCGAGCCACTCTCTCGTCATCCGGGCCACACGCTCGGCCGCCGGTGGATCGAGGTTCGCAAGCACGACCAGATCGTAGCCGCCGGGAAGGTCTCCTTCGATGATGGCATTCATTCCGCCCGAGCCGCCGGCGATTCCCAGTCCAGCGGGCAGCCCGTTAGGGATACGATTTTCGCGCAGCGCCTGGAGGAATCTGACAAGGTCCTGCGCGGTCGAGTAACCACCGCCCGCGGAACTCCCGCGTCCGGGAAGATCATGAGAGTTCGCGCGGAGCGGTGCGCTCGAAGCAGCGTCCTCATCACCACGGGTGTATCCGATCGCCGTGTTCGGCGGCAGAGAATCCACCGCAAACGATCCAGTGCGCGTCATCACCGCCGGCTTGAAGATGTGATCGCGCACGTACGTGTAGTAGTCGTCCCCCGACAGCCGCTCGATCAGGAGTCCGAGTACGACATATCCCGCATTCGAGTACGCGTTCCGCGTTCCGGGCTCGAATGCCAGCGGCTGATCGACAAAAAGAGGGAGATAGTCGCTGAGGGTGCGAATGTCATTTCTCTTCCCCCCCGCCGGCGGGGCGAAGATGTTGCCACCGATTCCGGATGTGTGGCGCAGTAATTGGCGGATAGTAATTCTTCGCGCTACCTCCTGATTCGGGTAATCCGGCCAGTACCTCGAGAGTGTTGAATCGAGATCGAGTTTGCCCGCGGCGCGCAATTGCATGATCGCGATCTGGGTAAAGACCTTGTTGATCGAGCCGAGGTTGAACGCCGTCTCCGGATTGTTGGCGATACCGCGCTCGCGATCAGCCATGCCGTACGCGCGCTGGAAGACGGGCACGCCATTTTTCGCCACCACCGCAACACCCGAGAACTGGCCGACCCTGGCGAGGCTATCCAGCGAAGTCTCCAGCCGCCTAACCAGCTCATTTTGAGTGATTGGCGACGGACGAACGGGCTCGCCACCAGCTGACAGTTGCTGTGCCGCGATGGAACTACCGAGTAGCGACATCGGCACGAGAATTCGAAGATTGCGCGTCATGGCTTGTTAGGGTCGGTCACCAGTCCAATGGTTGCTTCGATCCGCCGGTCGTGCGAAAAGTCCGCCCGAGATAGATTCCAGCCCGATGCTCATGATCGTTTTGGCTGCGG
>JBGPMZ010000422.1:0-3542 GCA_041487255.1 Binataceae bacterium (SeqCode)
ATGAAATTCCCGGCTCGCTGTTCAAAACTAAACGACCGGACTAGACTGAAATTTGTGAAGGCGGCTCGAAAAAAAGTAAAGCGACATGCTCCGCTTGCACAAGCGAAACACGCGGTCGCAAGCGAGTTCGAGCACATCTTCTCGCATTCGGGTGCATTAGAAATTGCCAAGATCGCAAATCGGGAAATCAACGCTGCCAAAGCGCGCCTTCGCAAGCTAGGAATCGATCCCAAAGCCCCTCCTCCCGAAGAAGATCCTGAGTTTAAATGGACCTGACGGTTTCATCTTGCCTTGGCTGATTTTGATCTGCGGTCCAAATGGCGCAGGCAAATCTACCCTCACTGCCGCAAAGGCGTTTCAAGATAGCCTCAAGAGCTTTCCCGGCGGTCCGGCGAAACTTTTCAATCCGGATGAAACAGCAAAAGTTTATTACACCTCGAACCCGAGCGTGACCTGGACCGCTGCAAATCGCTTTGCGGCGAATCAGGTACCCCTCGATGTGCTTCAGTGCATCGATGCCGGCGAGAACGTTGCGGTTGAGACCGTACTGAGCAGCGATAAATACGAACCCATAATCAAGTCTGCGCACCAGTGCGGCTATCAAGTCGGGATGATCTATCTCGCCCTCGAAAGTGCAGCTGCATCGAAGAGTCGCGTGGCAAACCGGGTCGCGGCCGGTGGTCACGATGTTCCGGAAGACCGGATACGGCCTCGATGGCGGCGGTCATTGGATAACCTCATCAAGTTTGTTCCGCTCGTCGATGGACTGCTCGTTTATCACAGCAGCAGCACGAGAGGGCTCACTTTGCTCGCGGAAAAGCATGCGGGCAGGGTGCTGTGGTATGGCGGCAGGAAGTTTCCAGCTTTGCACCTACGGCTCGGTGCTCAGAAACCGGGCAAAGCAGGTCCGTGCACCGGCGGCATGCCTCTATGAGGTGGATTCCACCTCCTTCAATCTCCTCGAGAGGAAGCGGCGGTCGGGGTTGCTCGTCACCACCGCCAACGCACGACGATAGGCTGACGCCGCATCGACGAAGCGTCCCATCCGGCGCAGGAGATCCGCCTTCGCGGCCCACATCAGATAGTAGTCGTTCAAATCGCCCGAGGCTTCGAGTTCCTCAATCAGCGCAAGTCCATCACCAAGTCCGCGCGCCATCGCGACTGCGACCGCGTGATTGAGCGCGATGACCGGCGTCGCTCGCCGCCGGAGCAGCATCGTGTATAAGTGCGCGATGCGCGTCCAATCGGTGTCGTCGGAACGCTTCGCCCGCGCATGCTCGGCGGCGATCGCGGCCTGAATCGCATATGGCCCCTGCGCGCCTTCGCCGATCCCGTCGCCCGTCAGCGTCTGGCCTTCCGCAATCTGCCGATGATCCCATCGGCTGCGATCCTGATCCTCGAGGAGAATCAAATCGCCATTCGAGTCGGCGCGCGTCTCGCGCCGCGAATCATGTAGCAGCATCAGCGCTAGGAGGCCGCGCGCTTCACGCTGGTCGGGCATCAGCGCGCTCAGAATTCGCGCGAGGCGAATCGCCTCCGCGCACAGATCCCTGCGCACCACCTCGTCACCTGAGCTCGCAAGGTAACCCTCATTGAAAACCAGGTAGATGACCGCCATGGCAGATTCGAGCCGCTCGGGGAGCGCATCGCCTGACGGCACTTCGTATGGAATGCCAGCCGCGCGAATTTTGCGCTGCGCGCGCACGATGCGTTGCGCCATCGTAGCGGTGGGCGTCACAAACGCTCGCGCGATTTCCTCAGTGGTCAGTCCGCACAAGGTGCGCAGCGATAGCGCAATCTGCGCCTCGCGATTAATCGCCGGATGGCAACAGGTGAAGATTAGGCGAAGCCGCTCATCGGGAAACGAATCGGCAGTGTCATCTGAATCGGAGGACATCTCGAACTCGATTAGCCGCTGGATTTCTTCGCGACGCTCGCTGAACCAGCTTCGACGCCGCGCCTTGTCTATCGCCTTGTGGCGCGCGGTCGATGCGATCCACGCGGCGGGATTGTTCGGCACCCCCTCGCGAGGCCATTGCTCGACCGCCGCCGCGAAGGCGTCCTGCAGCGCATCCTCCGCGAGCTCGAAATTCCCCAGCGTGCGAATCAGCGAGGCGAGGATGCGCCCGTAGTGTTCGCGATAGAGGCTCGTGATCTCCGACTGCACCGTCTCCTCATAGGAACGCGTAGTGCCGGTCGGCATGAAAAGACGCGCCCACCGACGAGCCTAATCGGTGGGCGCATCTATGGCCACTTGGTCGACGAACGTCTTGCGATGAGCGTCGTCACATGTTCATCTTCATGACCGGGCGCACCTCGACACAGCCGTGCTTGGCGCCGGGGATGCGCGCCGCGATCGAGATCGCGTCGTCGAGGTCCTTCGCGTCGACGATGTAGAACCCGCCGAGTTGCTCCTTGGTCTCGGCGAAGGGACCGTCGATAGTCGCGGTCTTCCCGTCACGAACCCGGACCGTGGTCGCATTGGCAACTTTCTCGAGCGGCTCGCCGCCCTTGGCCTTGCCGGATTGGTTGAGCCACTTGGTGAATTCCATATATCCCTGAAAGACGGCTTGTCCTTCCGCCGGAGTCATCTTCGCGTCGCCGGCCTCGCTGGTGTAAATCAAAAGCGCGTACTGCATGATCATCTCCTGATGAGTCGGTTTCGTCCTTTCCCTTATAGTCGAATGGGATATCGCGAATTCGACATCCGCCTGATTCGTCGGATACCATCGCAGCACGCGAGCGTGAACACTCTTATCGTAAATGTTGTTGGAGCCGGGCTGGCCGGTAGCGAGGCCGCATGGCAACTCGCGCGCCGCGGCTTGCCCGTGCGTCTGCACGAGATGCGGCCGGTGCGAATGACCGAGGCGCATCAGACGGCGATGTTTGCTGAGCTGGTGTGCTCGAACTCGTTGCGCGGCGCCTCGCTTGAAACCGCGGTCGGCGTGCTCAAGGAGGAGATGCGCCAGCTCGGTTCGCTGGTGATCGCGGCGGCCGATAAGGCGCGCGTCCCGGCGGGCGGCGCGCTGGCGGTCGATCGCGACGGATTTTCGCGCGCCATTACCGAGACGCTCTCGACGCATCCTCTTATAGAGGTGATGCGCGAGGAGGTCGTGGACATTCCCGCCGGCCCGACCATCATCGCGACGGGCCCGCTTACGAGCGCGGCGCTCGGCGAGCGCCTCAATGAGCTCATCGGTCCGCGCAATTTGTATTTCTACGATGCGATCGCTCCCATCATTGCACGCGATTCCGTTGACATGGACAAGGCGTTCCTCGCGTCGCGCTACGGCAAGGGCGGCGACGACTACATCAACTGCCCGCTCACCGAGGCTGAGTACGATGCGTTCATCGACGCCGTGATTGCAGCTGAGAAGGTCGCGCTGCATCCGTTCGAGAAGCCGGTCTACTTCGAAGGATGCATGCCGATCGAGGAGATGGCGCGGCGCGGTCCGCTGACGCTCGCGTTCGGCCCGATGCGTCCGGTGGGCCTGTCGCATCCGCGCTCCGGCGCGCGTCCGTTCGCCGTGGTGCAGCTCCGG
>JBGPMZ010000423.1:0-3541 GCA_041487255.1 Binataceae bacterium (SeqCode)
ACCGGGCGCGGGTCAGCGTAATAATGGCGGCTGATCGCGCGAAGATGCGGCGCAAAATCGCCGATGAAGTGAATCATCGGGTCGCGCACCTCGGTCTCGAACCGCGCCTTGTTGGCCAGGAACCATTCGCGGCGATTGTTCGACTTGAGCTCGCGGAAGAACTGGAAAAAACCGGGTTTGAAGTAGGCGCTATGGCTTTTCAACGGAGGTCCTCCAAATCTTGCGAATCTCGCCACTCATGCGTTCGATCCACAGGCAAAGTTGTCCGAGTACTATCGCCTGTTCCTAGCCGAAACCGGATCGGTTGTGCAAAGCTGCCACTTTACGGCCAAGCTCCTGAAGCGATAAGGCTGGGCGAGGTTTACGAGGGACCGGGGGTAGATTCATGAATGACAAGGACCGACTGAAGTGGGCGTTCGAACAATCGGGCACCTTTTTTAATTTACTCACCACCATTCGCAGCCGCCGCGTCGGGCGCGGATATCGCATCGACTCCGGCACCTCGATGAAGCATCCGGTAACCGGGCGCACGCTCACCCAGGGCGATGGCCCGGCGAAGTTCATCTCGAAAAAAGACCCGCTTCCGCTGACCAAGCTCGAAGAAGCGCTGATTTGCTGGGCGGCATGTGGCCCCAACGGCTTGGTGGCGTGGGATATTTCGGTCGACGGCGGCTTCCATGAACTCACCTGGATCGCAGGACGGACGGCGCCCGCGCCGGGAAACTCGCACGCGACCGACCTGCTCGTCATCAACGACAGCGGCGCCTACATCTATAAGCCGAGCCTCGAGCGCTCGGGCCCGATCGAAATCAAGTCGGAGGCCGACTACGACAAGGTGATCCGATGGTACGAAGACGGGCTCATCCAGATTCTCGATGAGCGGCCCGACATCGACTTCGGTCTGCGCGCGCCCGGTGCGCCCAACGCGGTGCTGATGGGGCCGTATCAGTTCAACCTCAACATGCCCGGCTCAACCTGGTTCTTGCCGCTGACCGATGCGGGATGGCTCAACTCAGCGCTCATCAACTTCATGGATTTTTGGAAGTACTACATGATCGATGAGTGGAACGGCGGGCGTCCGGCGGGACTGGAAAAATGGATCCGCGAGGGGATGCTGGAGCTGCCGACCAGCATCGCGGGCGAGGAGCAGCTCATCTTCCAGGTGGAGCAATTTCCTACCGGCGCGATGGTGCAGAACATGCGGCTCGCGACCGAGGCGATGGGTCTCGGATCGTGGGTATTCTGCGGCTTCAACCCGGACGTGCTGATGGGCGCGATGCCGGAAATCACGCGCGGGCTGGGCTTCCACGTCGAAGCGCCGAATCCGAAAGCGCCGATCTCGACCGGACAGACGAAGATCTTCGGCATCGAGGGGGTGAAGGAGGCGACCTATGTGCCGTCGCCTCGCTATAAGACCGCCGAGCACCTGGTGAAGGCCTGGTACAACGAGAAGTACGGCGACGGCGGCGTGCTACATCGAGGCGAGAATAACTACCTGCGCAAGGTCGGCTCGCCGTGGAACAAAGCCACCGCGGAAAAGGTCATCGCGCATCCGCGGACGCGGCCTCCGGAGTGGGTGCAGGAAGCTTGCATTTCCTACATCGAGTATTGCGTGAAGAATTTCGGGCAATGGCCGGTGACCTACAACCCGATGCAGGCGCATTTCGGCGCCGTGATTCACAACCTCGACGTCGAATATTACGACACCTACTACAACGAAGGTTACGTCAACGATCGCATCCGCAACCGCTCCAAAATATGGCATGACTGAGCATGCCTATGCGGTGCTGTTCCGGATCCTGCGCGCGATCCACGTCTATGCCGCGATAATTCTGGTTGGGGCGATCATCTTCAACACCGGCATCCTGATGCCGGCGCTGCGCCGCATCCCACCCGCGCACTCGGCCGTCGTGTCGCAGAAAATCGGCGCGGGTCTGATGTGGCTGGGCGGCTCCGCGATTTTCTTCCTCGGCGTCACCGGCTTCATCCGAGCGTGGATACTCGGCGAACTTCCGCTTCTCTTTTCCGCTGACTTCATCAGAGAACCGCGCCTCGGATGGACCGCGCTGATGGCGTTTTCGTGGCTGATCCTTGTCATCACCGGAACCCTGTCGGGCGTCTGGTACGGAACCATCCTCACCAGGAAACTTCCCTACTCAGCGGGGCTGCGCGACCTCGAGGAGCGGCGCGCCGCACAGGCCAAGGTATCCGCATGGCAGGATCGCCTCGCGTACATCAACCTTGCGCTGGCGCTGCTCGCCGCGTTCGGCGGAATCATGGCGAGCTCGTGACGCGAAGATGAAGCGCTCGCGCAATCTCGCAAGCTATTCGTTCTATCGGCATCGGCTCGATGGTGACGGAGCAGCTCGGCCGTGGAGTCTCGCGGACCTCGAGGATTTCGCCGCGAGCCATCCGGCAAATCCTTTCGCTGGCCGCATTCGCGACGGCGTCGTTCCAAAATTCGCTCTGCAGCTTGAAGCGACAGAAAATCCTGCGATCTGGATCGCACTTGCACCACCTGAACTCGATCGATGGGCGGGCGTTGTCGAGCGGATGTGGATGCGCTGGGGAACCTCTCCCGGCGAGACCATCGCATTCTTTGAATATGGATCCAGTCCGCTCGTGCTGCTCGCGTCGAGCGGCTATGTCGGCTACTTGCGCCGCGGCGCCGCCGACCGACTGAGCCTGACCGCGATATGCAACGATGGTGTCGCGGCGATGGCGGACCGGATGGTGGCGATCATCAAGACGCTTCGGCCTTCGATGCTGATCGTTCGCCGCGATCTCGCAGTGCCATTGGCGATGGCTCTGGAGGCGAGCGATACGAACCTCGCAGATCGGGTGCGGTGGGTCGCGATTAGCGAGGTCGAGGGCGCGGTTTCGCGGGCGGAAGCCGATCAGTTATCCGCGCGCTTCGAGGTGCCGGTGTGGCGCATCCTGCGCGCGGATGCGGCATTTCTACTTGCCGGCGAGTGCGCCACCTGCCGCGCGTTCCACCTCGACAAGGAGTACCGCGCGGAAAATCTCGCGAACGATCATGTCGCGATCACGACGCGCTTTGCGAACACCTGCCCCGCGGTTCGCTTCGACATCGGCGCCGGCAAGCTTCATAACGGTGGCTGCGCACAGGAGCCGCGCGCGCAGCGGGTAGAATGTTGAATTCGCTGAAAGAACCGTTCGACGATCTCGATCGCATGTCGGGCGAGGCGCTCAGGCAATGGTGGACGCGAAAACTGAAGCGCGCTTTTCAGCTCGCGTTCGAGGAGTTGCCGTTCTACCGCGACCGCTTCATCTCCGCCGGCTTTGACCCTGCGCGCTTCCGCACGCTCGACGATCTTCGCGCCGTACCGATATGCCGCAAGGAAGACCTGCTCACCTTCGCGCGCAGTGGCGGAGGTCACCAGTCCTATACCGCGGGACCTCCCTCGCCGATGACGGTGAGCCTGAGCTCCGGCACTTCCGGCACAACCTTCGTCATGCACACGCGGCGATGGCGCAAGCTGCAAGGTTACTCGTCGAGTCGCGCACATTGGTGGGCGGG
>JBGPMZ010000424.1:0-3540 GCA_041487255.1 Binataceae bacterium (SeqCode)
CCCAGATGCTGAACGCATCGGCCGTCGCGCAACTTTTGCGCATGAGGCTCGTCTGTATATATGAAAAGCGCGATTCGTATGAAAGCTGGGAGGCCCTCGTTTCTCCTCCTCGCTGGCGAAATTCCCCCCCGTTTCGCTGGCGAATACATTGGCGAGGGCCTCCTCCTCCCCTTTCGGCGCTCGGCGAAGGCCTCCCGATGGATCGTTCTACTTTTCCCTCCGTCACGGCTATTCTGAACCTATGGGCGATACCGAGCGCCGGTCCATCGCGCAACTTTCCGCGAGTTGTTTCGTCTTTCCCAAATAAGTGTCGAGGGTGGCTGAGATCAGTCCGGAAGCCGAAGACCAAGCCGCGCTGATTCGGCGAGCCCAAGGTGGCTCCGAAGCGGCGCTGGAGGTCCTGATCGCGCGGTTTCAGGATCGGATTGCGGGTTTCGTGTATTCGCTCATCGGGCGCGACGACGCAATCGAGGATCTTTGCCACGATATCTTCATCAAAATGATCTCCGGCCTATCAGGACTCAAGAACCCGGACAGTTTCGAGGCGTGGCTCTTTCGCATCGCGCGTAACGTAGCGATGGACTCGCTGCGCCGCAAGCGCCTGTGGCGCATGTTCGTGCCCTTCGAACCCAAGCATGAGCAGATCGCCGAGGCTCCTCGCGGCGATAGCAGGCTGGAGACCTTTCGCGCCGCCCTCGAGGGCATGCCTCCCAATCAGAAGGAACTCATCCTCCTGCTCGCCGAGAATGACTGGTCCTACGAACAACTGGCCGAGATCACCCACAGCAGTGTGAGTGCGGTTAAATCGCGACTGTTTCGCGCGCGGGAATATCTTCGACAAAGGATCTCCGATGAAGATTGAATCGCTTTACGTAGAGCATCAGCGCCGCTATGCACGAACTCAATTGCCACCCGACTTTGCCCGGCGCGTGGTTGAGGAGGCCCGCCAGCGCGCCGGCGCCGGCGGTCTCGCGGTCAGGTTGCGACTCATCGCAATCACCGGCGTGCTATGCGTGATGGCGGCGGTATCGATGCACTGGATTGAGATGCAGTACACGCAGGAGCAAAACCTCCAGACTTGGGCAACCACTGCCGAGCAAATAAGGGTGCTTGAGGAATCGATATGAGGGGGAATGTCCTGGTCGTACTCGCTACGGTCACGCTGTTTGTGGCGGGACTCTTCGTAGGAGTATGGACGCAGCGCTCGCGCCCGGTGCCTCCGCCGCCGGTCGGCCCGATGGGGGAATTCGGGCAAGCCCATCATCCGGGCTTTGCAGCCGCGCCGGCGACACGCCGCGCACCGTGGTTTGTCGGGCCCGGTTCGGGTGGGCATCAAGCAGTGAGTCCGCAGGAGATTCGCAAGCAGATGGCGATCCTGATGCCTCAGATCGCCGACTTCCAGCAAAGGGTCGATGCGATCGAACAGCAGTTCCGCACCTCGTTCGACGCGATCCTAACGCCCGATCAGAAGCAGAAGCTCGATACGATTACCAAACGGCTCGCGAGTTTTCCCGATCCGCTGCCGGGTTGCGCTCCCGGAATGGGCCCCATCTTCGTCTCGATGGTCATCTACCGGCCGACCTTCGAGCATCTCAGCGAAGACCTGACGCTCGACGACAAACAGCAGCATCAGTTGATGGATCTTCTCACCGCGCGCCGCAACAACCTGCTCGCGCTGGCCGATGCTACTCCTCCACCAAGCTTCAAGTTCCCCGACATGGTGAACCCGGACCCAGCGGAAGCTGCGCGACCCTGACCTCTACCAGTCGAGAACGACCGTACGCATTCTGGCCGGATCTGACTCGGGCGCGGCGCCGAGCGCGGCCAGATCGCCTCGCTGATTCACCGTAAGACTTCCCGGAAAAAACGGCGGCATCCAACGACCGGTAGTCGACATGTCGGCGCTCGATTCGATCGGCACCTGGAGCGCGTCATTGGATTCGAAGACGAACAAGTGCTCGTCGCCGCTGTCGTCGTGACCGCCGAGATACACCAGCCCTGACGCTGAGACCGAAGGATCGACGAAGCCATCGAGGTGGGTGCCGAACTGCGTCAAATCGCCGGTTCGCATGATCGGAGTGAGCTCACCATCTTTCGCCCTGAAGACTGCGGAATGATCCTTAGATGCGCCACTTATGATCACGGTTCCATCGGGGAGCAGGCCCGGGCGTCCATCTGAGATGTAAGTCAGAACGCCAAGTTTAGTGCGCGTTCCGGTGCGAAAGCCGAGTTCGAGTCGGTCCGCACTTCCGATGTAGGCAGCGTTCATCGATGCATCGCGGTTGGTGAATGCGATCATGTCGCCGAAGCTGGAACGCACGATCGCCGGCCTTCCGAAACTCGGACCGAAGATGCCTCCACCCGGAGCGTGGTCGCCTTCGCGCGCGACTTCGCGCAGCGGAGAATTCCCCTCGAGTGTCAGTAGCACCGCTTTCTCGACACCCTTACTCTCGACGCGTCCGAGGAACGCCAGTTCACCATTGCTCGCAATATCTGCGCTGCCGAAATACAGGAGTTTGAGCGTGCGCCCTTGCGCTGTCCGATCACCGACTCGCGCCAAACAACTCAAGTGGCCATCCTGGTAACGGAAAACCGCGTCCTTTCCAGATGCCTCGGGCGCTAGAAAGGCGACCACCCCTTTCGCACCCGCAATCGCATAGGGATCGACCTTGAAGTTGGGATGACAGTTATCGGGCATCGTCGTTTCGTCGAGCACGCGCACGATGCGCTGATTTCCCTTAGCGCCAACATTCGCGCGATAAATGTCCCATCGCGGCCGTCCATCCTGGCCCACGGTCTCTGCGCCGAATACCACGTCGCCCTCCGGCGAGATCGACGGCACCCCGAGATCCTCGAAGACGTCGCCGCCGGGGGCAATCGCGCCGAGCTGTGCGATCATAGTTGCTGCACCATCGCGGCCGCTGCTCGCATACAGCGCCGACGCGGTATTCATATCCACGCCCGCACTCCGCTCCGGGGCGCCAATGTTGAAGACCACCGCTCGCGCCGGGCGCGCCACAATGAGAATGGCCAACGCCATCAGACCGGACAGACCGACTGCCGCAACAGTTCTAGTTAGCTTCGCTTTGTTGTTTGCCAATTTTGTCTCCGGCTCCACTCGCGGTTCGTTGTGACGATTCCGCGGAAGAGCAGGGCCTCGCTGCGAGAAATTTGCGATAGATGAAAGTGAGCTGACCCGGGAACCTGAGCGGTTAGCGACGACGGCGAAATCCGATCGTTCGCTACACACTCCTTGCCGGGCAAACTACGATCGGAAGGTCCGGAACCGGACCTTCGCGGCAAATCATCCACCAATACTAATTTTGCCTGAAGCAACCGCGCCGCGCATCCCTGCATCGAAAAAAATCGCTCCCAATTGATGAGCAAGCAGAGTGCCATCACATACCGATCGGTATGTTCACGGCTTTTTCGGGCATGGGGCGTTGAGAAATCGCGTTTTGCGACAGATTTCGCAGTTTCGCGAGCTTATTGTACTAGTTCGGTATCGCTAGTCAGATGCGAGGTGCTGCTCGCGTGAGC
>JBGPMZ010000425.1:0-3530 GCA_041487255.1 Binataceae bacterium (SeqCode)
CAGAAGCTGCACGAACGAGACCCGCGCGGCGCCGCGTGGCTCGCGAGGGCTATCGAATTCCGCCGACTTTAGGGGATCGCTGGAGGATAACGCAGCCGCGCGATCGCGAGGAATTTCTTGCGAGCGCGCTAAGCCACTGGAATTTAGGGGAATGGTGGAGCGGGCGACCGGGGTCGAACCGGCGACGTCCAGCTTGGGAAGCTGGCATTCTACCACTGAATTACACCCGCTCTCTCATGCATCATTACCAAAGCCCCACGCGCGGGCCAAGCGTATCTGACTCGCGATCGGTGATGCTCGTATTTTCAAAGATGCGGCGATGCTTTTGCATCAAAATGACCGCCTGATGTTCCGCTGTCTCGACGCTGCTTTTCTGCTATTTTTCACGTACATGATTGCACTCGGGGATGCGTATGCGCTGGCGAACTGCGCTCTCGCAATTGCGCTCGTCGAGTTGCGGATGCCGATAGGTTGACTTGTATGTGCGGGCCTGACAAAAGGAGTAAGCTTAGATGCAGAGCTGCATGTTTATTTCCGAGCGCGATGCGACCGTAATGGCGTCGTGATCGTGACGCTGTTCGGCACCGATAGGAGGCGCCCTTGAAAGACGGCACCAAGACCATCTCAGAGAGGGCAACTCGTTTTCTCCCCGTCGATATGAAGGACCGGCTCAAGTCGGCATTCAATCGCAACGCCGCCAATCCCGCGCCGCGCAGCGAAAGCCCTGACGACTCCCCCGACTACACCGCGATCTTTAATGCCAACCGAGCCGCCGCCGCCGCGAAGAATACACGCTCCGCTCCTCCGGCTGGTGCGCAAGTAGAACGGGTCACACTGGAGGA
Organism: Binataceae bacterium (SeqCode); assembly: GCA_041487255.1. GTDB lineage: Bacteria > Desulfobacterota > Binatia > Binatales > Binataceae > DATGKG01. The sequence continues at coordinate 843 of JBGPMZ010000425.1, forward strand.
ATCCTCCGACTCGGCGACGCTGCGAAACTCCGCACGGAGACTCGCGCAGGACATCGAGGATGCCGAGATCGTGACGGGGCCGAGCGATGAGCGGGCCGCAAGTGTCGAGTGGACATCCAGCGACGCTCTGGACCCTGGCGTCATGGTCAAGCTGAACAAATCGGGAAGTTCCGACAGTAAGCTCGCGCGCCGAAACCTTGACGCTTCCGAACGGACCGGTTCCCCGGCGAACGCCGAAGAGCCGAGGCCGGTTCTCGAGCAGGACGCGAAACCGGCATCGCAACAAAACCAACCGGCCGCATTGAAAGACACGAATCCCGCGTCTAAAAGTGAATCCGCGCCTCAAGCCAAGATCGAGGCGAAATACGACAATTCAAAAAACGGGGATCCAGTGTCGCACAAATCCAAGTCTCGCTTCTTCGGCGATTTCTCATCCGCGGAATCGGTCCGCCTCAAGGTTGAGAAGCGCAACGAAAAACGGCCCGAGGTCGTACCGACCGCGCCGAATGGCACTGAACACGTTCAGCCGGAATCCAGACCCGCGCAAGTGAGCGTGCTCGGCGCCGAACGAGGCGCCGCACCGGTTTTCGAGTTGGAAGCGGAGCCGCTTGAACAACCCATCAATGGGTATCAAACCACGACTGAGGGAGTTGCCTTTCGACCGGCGACCTCGGAGCAGGCGAACATCAATCATCAACAGGAGTACGATTCGATGGATGCCAATGAACATGAATCCGAGAATGGCGCCGCGGTCCAGACCGAGGGCAGCCCGAGTGGGGCGTCAATCGTTATCGAGCGGAGCTCGAAATTCTCGGGGCAACTCAAATTTTCAGGTGCTATCACGATCGACGGCCAGGTCGAGGGCGAACTGGTAGCCGACCGAATTGTGATTCATGAAGGCGGCGTCGTGAATGCCACCGTGGACGGCGACACAGTCGTGGTTGCGGGCACCGTGAAGGGCGACATCCACGCGCATAGCGAACTGGAGATCCTCTCCAGCGGCGCGGTCGATGGCTCCGTGACAGCTCCCGCGATTACTGTCCGTCGCGGCGCTCGGGTGGAAGGCCGCTGCACGATCGGGGTGCCGCGCGAGTAGCCGTGCCGTCCGCTTCGCCGGCCCACCGCGTACTTGCCTCAGGTGGCTTTCGCGCAGCGTCTTCCGCTAGCCTGATCGGTCGTGCATCACCCGATCGATCCATCGCAAGCCGATGAAACTGCGCCCGCTTGATCCGCGCCGTGCGCGCACGCAGAAGCTAGCCACCCTGTCGCGCCTGGTTCAGCGCGATAGCTTCGCATCCGAAGTCGACGCGGGCGCCAGCTTCCGCGATTTCCTCGACTCGCTGCCCGACCTTCTGGGCGCCGCACAACTACGCGAACTCGCGCGCGCGGTGGCGGACGCGCATCGGGGTAAGCGCACGTTCCTGCTGATGAGCGGCGCGCATCCGATCAAAGTCGGTCTCAGCCCAATCATCTGTGGCCTGCTGCGCGACGGAATCATCAGCGCGATCGCAACCAACGGCGCGGCTATCATCCACGACTTTGAGCTCGCTCACGCGGGACGCACCTCGGAAGACGTCGGCGCAGGGCTCTCCGAAGGAATCTTCGGGATGGCCGAGGAGACCGGCGCCTTCCTCAATCGGGCCGCGAAGATCGCCGCCTCGGAGGGCAAAGGCCTGGGCGAAATCGTCGGGCGCGAGATCCTCATTGCGAAGCTCAAGTTTCGTGAGCAGAGCATCTTCGCTACCGCCTACAGACTCGAGACTCCGGCAACCGTGCACGTCACGGTCGGCGCCGACATCATCCATATGCATCCCGACGCCGATGGCGCCGCGATCGGTGCGGCGACGATGGCGGACTTTCATCGCCTCGCCGCAGTGGTCGCGGGACTCTCACGCGGCGTGGTGATTAATCTTGGCTCCGCAGTCGTAATGCCGGAGGTTTTCCTGAAGGCGCTCAACCTGGCGCGCAACCTGGGCCGCAAGGCTTCGAACTTCACGGCCGCGGACATGGATTTCATTCGGCACTATCGCCCGCGCAACAATGTGGTCGAGCGGCCTACCGAAAATGGCGGAAAGCGCATCGTGCTCACCGGGCATCACGAGGTCATGTTCCCGCTGCTGGCCGCCGCAGTGCGCGAAGAACTTGCCGGAGCGTCCTCAAAGACCCGGACCAAGAAGACTTGATGCCGTCGCGAGCGCCTCGCACTCGAAAGTCATCGCCCTCGCAATCCGCGCCGATCGCGCTTCTCACCGACTTCGGTTATCGAGATCACTACGTCGGCGCGATGAAAGGCGTCATCGCTACTATCGCGCCGACTGCGCCGGTCATCGACATTACGCACGGAATCCCGCGTCAGTTGGTAACGGCCGGAGCGATCGCGCTGGCGCAGAGCCGGCGCTTTTTTCCGAAGCGCACTATCTTCGTCGCGATCGTCGATCCCGGCGTCGGTACTTCGCGCCTTCCGATTGCGATCGACACTCGCGCCGGCGCGCGCTTTGTGGGCCCGGATAACGGGGTGCTTTGTCTCGCCGCGAAAGATGCCGGCATCAAGCGGATCGTGGAACTGCGCGCATCGAAGTATCGTCTCGCAAACGTCAGCTCGACCTTCCACGGACGCGATATCTTCGCGCCCGCAGCGGCATGGCTCTGGTCCGGCACGCCCATCACTTCACTGGGTCCGGCGTTGAC
>JBGPMZ010000426.1:0-3522 GCA_041487255.1 Binataceae bacterium (SeqCode)
CTGCTGCCCGCCCGAGAGATGGCTCGGATAGTGGTCGCGCTTTTCGGCGATGCCGACCTTGGCCAACAGCGCCTCGCCGCGCGCCACCGCCTCGGCCCGCGGCAGCTTCAGCACATGGATGGGCGCCTCGATGACGTTCTGCAGCACGGTCATGTGCGACCACAGGTTGAAGCTCTGGAAGACCATGCCGAGCTCGGAGCGGATGCGATCGACCTGCTTGTGGTCTTCCGGCGCGGCGTGGCCATCGCGCGTGGGCTTCATCTTGATGAGCTCGCCCGCGACGTAGACGCGGCCGGCATCGGGCGTTTCCAGCAGGTTGATGCAGCGGAGCATGGTGCTCTTGCCGGAGCCGCTGCTGCCGAGGATGGCGATGACATCGCCCTCGTGGGCCTCGAGCGAGACGCCCTTCAGGACTTCGAGGTCGCCGAAGCGCTTGTGCATGTCCTCGACGACGAGGGCCGGCGTGGGATCAGCCATTCGTCAGTGCCCTTGCCTGTTGGTCGCGGCTATGACTGCCGCTTGGTGCCGATTACCATAGGACGGGGTCGCGGCCGGTGCCAAGCGGGAAAGCGGGGGCGGATGGGCGGGGTGCCATCCAGCGGCGGGAGCGAAACGGAGCGATCGACCCCATGTCCAGCGGGGCGGCCGTGGGAAGATGGGTCACGCGGAGAAGGGGAGGCGCGGAGGGTGACCCGAGCGCCTCCGCCACCCTATGTCATGGGAGATTGAAACTGAGCGATGGACCCCATGCCCAGCGGGAAACGCGCCTGAGTTGAGCGACGGACCGGCGGACCGATCGATCGTAGAGATCTCATTGCACTGGGGGAGGGTCGAATCGCGAAACTCGAAATTCAACCCTATCGGATTTTGCGTATGGGCGCGGGGGTGGCACCAAACGGTCGTACAGCTTTGATCGCGTTTCCGCAGGACTGCGGGGCGATGGGTTGCCGACTGATTCACGATGTCAAAGACCGACCCCTCGAATCGGCATAGACCGGCGCGAGAAGATGTACTGGAACAATGTAAGAACATTTTGCTCGAATTTCAATAGCTGTCTTTACATTTCTGGATCTTGTGGACTCTGACGAAGTCCGAAGATATAGTGTTCGTCTAATGTTCTAGATTAAGCATATGTGGTAGACCGGCATCCAAGAAACCACTAGATTTGGGAAGAGGGCGCGAAGATGGGCTATTCTGAAGCCACCGAGTTGGCCGGCACAGCGAGCAATCGCATCCGTGAGAGCAACGAGCCGCTCCTGCCCGACAACGACAATGAAAATGGAGCACCCGGACGACTACTGGACATCAATCGTTGGTGGCGGACACGGTCGTGGCCCGCGCCCTTCGACAGGACATCTCATGTCCTGATGCAGGGTGATGGCCGCGAATTGAACGGCGTGGCCGACGAATCCGTCCATCTCGTTGTGACGTCGCCGCCCTACTTCAACCTCAAACCGTACGAATCCGATGCCAACGGCGCTCAGCTCGGCCGCGTGGGGGACTACGATAGCTTTCTCGCGGAGCTCGACAAGGTCTGGAGGGAGTGCGTTCGCGTGCTGGTTCCGGGCGGTCGCGTCTGCTGCGTGATCGGCGACATTCTCATTCCGCGAAAGCTCGATGGCAGGCATCGAGTCCTGCCGTTGCCGGCCGATATCCAGGTCCGCAGCCGCAATCTCGGTTTGGACAACCTGACGCCTATTCTCTGGTTCAAGATCGGCAACCGGACGAATGAGGCGGGCGGCGGCTCAAGCGGCTACTATGGGAAGCCTTATCAGCCGGGTGCGGTCATAAAAAACGATCACGAACATATTCTGATGCTGCGGAAACCGGGCGCCTACCGCTCGACCTCGATGATACAGAAGGCGCTCTCGATGCTGCAACGCGAAGAGATGGACGCTTGGATGCGACCCGTATGGTCCGACATCCGAGGGGCCAGTCTTCGCAATGGCCACCCGGCTCCCTACCCCGTTGAACTCGCCGAGCGCATCATCAGGATGTTCAGTTTCGCTGGCGATGTCGTGCTCGATCCGTTTGCCGGATCGGGATCGACGGCAGCAGCGGCAATTCGCTCCGGACGATCGTCGATATCAGTTGAAATTGAGTCGTCCTATGTCACGGCATCTGCGTCCCGAATCACGGCCGAGATACGTCGACCGGCGTTGCATGGACCGCGTCGCAAGGATTTAGTTATCCACGCGCTAAACGGACAAAGTAATGCAGTTCCGAATGCTTGATGCATTCCGGGCGCTGTTCGATGGCCACATCTACCGTCATCGGTCCAGTGGCCAGGGGGACTTGATCAGTCGGGAACTATACGAAGATCTGTACAACATTCGGAGATCGTCGAAGTTCAACAGTTCCGTCGAAAGCCTGCAGCGAGGACTGAACATCGGAAATATGAGACAGGGCGTATCCGCGCGCCGGGGCGACGGCACGTTGGGAGAGCTTATACCCGGACAACCCGTTACTCAGGTCAGCGGATCGGCGATTGCCCGCGGACGCGTTGCGACCCTGGATATCGGCGTTGAGGTGAAGATCCTAAACAAGGCGATGATCAAACAGATCAATGACCGGATTGCAGGGTTGCAATCTCAGGCCGAGTACTTCGCGAAAGGCCGAGACGGGCGGCGGCGCGGTAATCCGATCACAGCGGCAATCATCGGACTCAACTGCGCCGAATACACGATCGGCTACGAGGGAGACAGATCCTATCGCACCGATGGCAGTGGCAACCAACCCCATCCCAGCGAAGAGGTCGATGAGGTCGAGCGCCGGCTGAGCGCAGAGGTCCGGCCGAACTTCGATGAGATGGTCGTGCTCCGCTACAAGGCAACGAATGAGGCACCCTTCGCCTTTGCCTGGGCCAATGAGAACGAGGCGCGCGCGACCTATGGCGCCAGCCTTGTGAGGATCGCACTGGAGTTCGAGAAGAGATTCTAGGTCAAACCTAGGCGCCGCGTGTGATCAGCGAAAATCTACTGCGCAATATGCGGCGTGTTTACTTGCCGATGATGGATGGTGACCTCATATATGACAGTTCCGACGGCAACCAGCTTCTGATTGCCGGACGCATTCTGGAGAATCCTCTCATCGTGCATGATTCAGCGCGCTGGACCCTGATCGGATAGGCGACGCGATGACGGACCTGACGACGCGGCAGTTGATCGAGACGATCCTTCGCAGCCTCAATGAGAACTGGGACCGTATGGCGGCAAAGTACAAAGGCGTGGCCGCTGACCAACCCGCACCGGAACTGCGGGCGCCCGCGCGCGAGGAGATCGGGGCCGGGCCGCGCGAGGGAACGTCTTCGAGATCGCCGAGCCGATCCTGAACGGACGTTCGGCCGCATCGAGCGAGAAAAAGGGGACAGGCACCTCCGCTGCGCTGCGGAGCCAGTCCCCTTTTTGGCGGCATCGCGTGGGCGGATTCACGGGCGCGCGCAGCGCGCCCCTACGGCGGCCACGGTCGCAGCGTCAGGTGGCGGCCGCACGCCGCGCACGACATCTAGACTTTCTCACGAAC
>JBGPMZ010000427.1:0-3520 GCA_041487255.1 Binataceae bacterium (SeqCode)
CCACAATCGCTCGCTATGTCTTTACACCAAGCTTGGATTCGAGACGCGCGAGCCGCTTTCGGTGATGCAAGGCAAACCGCTCAATCTGCGGATGGCGGGCTACGAAGTGCGAGTCGCGAAGGAAACTGACCTCGAAGCATGCAACCGGCTTTGCGAGCGCGTGCACGGACATCATCGCAGCGGCGAGCTCCTCGATACGATCCGCGGCGGCGGGGCGACGGTGGTCGAACGGCTCGGGCGCATCACCGGATATGCGACCGCGATCGCATTCTTCGGCCACGTGGTGGGCGAGAGCAACGATGATGTGCGCGCGCTGATCGGCGCGGCGCCATCCTTGATGGGGCCCGGCATCCTGGTGCCGACGCGCAATGGCGAGCTGTTTCGATGGTGCCTCGAGAGCGGCCTGCGCCTCGTCCAGCAGATGACGCTGATGACGATCGGTCTTTACAACGAACCCTCGGGCGCGTACCTCCCATCGATTCATTACTAGTCCCCTCTCTCGCATTGTTTCTGCGAGAGAGGGTGGCTGGCGCAGTTTATGCGCTGCGAGCATGAACTGTGACAGGCGGGTGAGAGCTGGCGGGCGTCCTCGCCCGACGGTGTTGGAGTACCACGATGCCTTTTGCCATCGGCGGCACGCAGGTAAGCTTTAGTGTTGTGAAGCAAAAACTGCGCGATGAACTAACGGCCGCGATGAAGTCCGGCGACAGGCTCCGCACCATGGTGCTGCGCGGTGTGCTGACCGAGGTCTCACGCTTCGAAGTCGAAAAAGACGTCCGCCGCGAGGCCGACGAGGCCGCGATCGTGCAAATCCTCCAGCGCGAGAAAGCCCGCCGCGAAGAGACCTTGATGTTTGCACGCAAGGGCAACCGCCAGGATCTCGTCGACCAGAACGAGGCGGAACTCAAGATCATCGAGAGCTACCTGCCGGCCGGTGTCAGCGAGGACGAGTTGCGCGCGTCGGTCAAGGAAGCGATCGCGGGCGGCGCGGGTCAGATCGGCCCGCTGATGAAGGCAATGCGCGACAAGTTCGGCGCGCGCCTCGACGGTAAGATGGCGAGCGAAATCGTCAAGCAAGAACTCGCCCCCAAGTCTTAGCCATGCGACCTAACCCCCGACCCCTTCCCTTTAGGGAAGGGGAGAGGAGCTCAAAAAACGGCGGGGCCGAGGGCGATAGCCACTTGCCACTCGAGGCACACATCCTGTTCGGTTCCCCTTCCCTAAAGGGAAGGGGTTAGGGGTTAGGTTTACGCCGGCAATTCGAAACCGATTGCGGATTCGATCTCGATCGTGCGCTTCACCGCTGCCCGCGCCATCATGCGATCGTAGTGCGCGGACAGATTCGGGAACTCACCAGGCTCCGGGTTGAGCGAACCTCGGAACCGCCAGTACAGGCGGAACAGATGAATGTCCGCGATCGAGTAACGCCCTATCGCCCATTCGCGATTCCCGAGCCGCTGATCCGCGATGGCATATACGGTGCGCGCGTGTTCGATGCCTTGCCGCCGCGCCGGATGGATCGTCGCCGCGATGAACGACATCCATGAGATGACTTGCGCCTCCGCTTCGATATCGCTGGGTGGAAGAAGACTCGCCTCGGGAAAGCGCCTGGCGAGGTAAAATAGAATTGCGGCGACTTCCGTCATCGGGCGGCCATCGATGAGCAGCGTGGGCACCTTACCCTCGGGGTTCAGCGCGAGGAACGCGGGCTCGCGGTTTTCCTTCCTCACCAGCGAAATCGGCCTGCTCTCGAAGGGCATGCCGATCTCATGCAGCGCGATGTGCGGCGCCATCGAACTGGTCCCGGGTGCGAAGTAGAGCGTTATCATATCAATCGTTGGTCGTGATGCCGCCGGTGTTGCCGGCGCCCGCGCAGATGCCGCCATCGACCACCAGCGCATGGCCGGTTACGAATGATGCGTCATCCGACGCAAGGAACAGCACCGCCTTCGCGATCTCCTGCGGCTTGCCCATCCTGCCGAGCGGATGGAAGCGATGCATCGTCTCGCGAATCTCCTCGGTACTTCCGAATGCGCGCGCAACCAGCGGCGTATCGATGATGCCGGGGCATACGCAGTTCACGCGCACGCCCGCCGGTGCGAACTCGAGCGCCGCGTTGCGGGTCAGCCGAACCACGCCGTGTTTCGCCGCGTTGTATGCCGATAGCCCGACGCTCCCGCGGATGCCCGCGACCGATGCGGTGTTCACGATCGCACCGCGCTTCTGCGCCACCATCACCTTGCCCGCGTATTTGAGGCCCCAGAATACCCCATCCAGATCGATGCGGATGGTTTTGTAGTAGAGCTCATCGGTGTGCTCGAGCAGCGGCGCGGTGATGCCGATGCCGGCGTTGTTGTACATGATGTCCAGCCCGCCGAATTTGTCGACCGCGGTCCGCACCAGCCGCTCGACCTGCTTCGGGTCGCCAACATCGGTGGCGACGAAGGTCCCGCCAATCGCCTTGGCGATCTTTTCCCCTTCGCTCTCCGGCAGATCTCCGATGATGACCTTCGCGCCTTCCTGCGCGAATAGCTCCACAGTTGCCTTGCCGATCCCCGACGCGCCGCCGGTCACTATCGCCACGCGATCCGATTCTTCCCTGTGCCATTTTCGCTCCTCCATGAAACCATCAGAGATTCACTTTACCGCGCAGCTTTTGCAAGGTTGACGGATTGGCGCGTTTCCCTCTATCACTTTGGGCGTACTTGCAAGTTGCCGAATCGAGGTATTGACCAGATGTCCATTGATTTCATGATGCCGCCCAACGTGCTCGCTGTGCGCGACAAGATCCGCGCCTTTATCAAGGACGAAATCGATCCGGCCGAGAAAGAATTGCGCAAGACGTTGCGTTGGCGCGAAGGCATCGGCGAGTTGCGCCGCAAGGCCAAGGCGCAGGGACTATGGTGCCCGCATATGCCTGCCGAGTTCGGCGGGATGGGCCTGGGACCGCTGGCGATGGCGATGGTGTCGGCGGAATGCGGACGCAGTCGCCTCGCGTCGTTCATCATCAACGCGCAGGCGCCCGACGAAGGCAACATGCACACGATGCTGCACTTCGCGACGCCCTCGCAGAAGGAAAAATATCTGCGTCCGTTGTGCGACGGGAAAATCCGCTCGTGCTTCGCGATGACCGAGCCGGAAGTGGCGGGCTCCGATCCGACACAGATCAAAACTCATGCGGAAAAAGTCGGCGACAACTGGATCATCAACGGCCACAAATGGTTCATCTCCGGCGCGCACGGCGCGAAGTTCGCCATCGTGATCGCGAAGACCGATCCTGACGCCGATCCGCCGCAGGCGCGCAACTCCGCCTTTATCGTCGACCTGCCCATCGAAGGCTTCAAAATCGTTCGCGACATCGACACGATGGCGGGGAAGGGGAATCACTGCGAAATTAGTCTCGATAACGTCACGGTGCCGGCCGATGCGATGCTCGGCGGACGCGGCGAGGGTCACAAGCTCGGGCAGGTGCGACTGGGGCCCGCGCGCCTCGCGCACTGCATGCGATGGATTGGCAACG
>JBGPMZ010000428.1:0-3515 GCA_041487255.1 Binataceae bacterium (SeqCode)
AGGCGGAGTTCAGCGGTTGCGGCGCGCCATCCTTCCTCGCTCATTACGGTGACCTGCGAGGGCCCCGGCTGTCCGTGACAATCGCCTTCGACACCACTCTCGAGAGAGATGAGCACCGTGGTTAGCTCTTCGATTGGCGCGCGCGGTTCGGCGTGCCGCGCAATCGCGATGACTTCACCGCCCGAATGTTCTCCTACCTCCACGACCCTGCTCCCTCATGAGACGACGCGAGCGCTTTCATCAAGACCTCCCGTTCCTTATGCACACCGCCCAACGCCGTGTTTGTGATGCGATATTTTTTCACCTCATCGGCTGTCAGCGGTGAAAAAGCGCCCGGTAAAAGCTTCGCATTGAACGCGGTGAGGACATAGTTCAGGACCTCCGCGACATCCTCGTCCTTGAATGTCGCCCACGGCTGCATCACGCCATTGTAGGGCTGGCCGTGTACGGAGATCGCTCCGGTCATTCCTGATGACACCACATGAACGAGGTAGGATCGTCCCTCGGGAATCGTAAGATAACTTCCGATGGAGTCCGCCAGCGGCGGATACATTCCGGGCACGCCTTTAGCGTCAGCCTGATGGCAGATCGCGCAATGGGCGTCGAAGATCTCGCGACCGCCGGCGTTGGCGATTCCGCAAAGCGCCGCGATCAGCATCGTCACCAGCAGCCTGGTCAATTTTCGAGGCCCTGCGAACTCGCGCGCTTGGCCAGGAATTTCTGGATCGATGGGACGCCCATTTCCTTGGCCTGGATGAGGCTTTCGAGATGCTCGCGGGTGTTGATGAGCCCTTTGGCGCGAACCACGCCGGTCTCATCGATCAGCACCGCATACGGGAGTTTTCCGATCCGGTAGGCCATGCCGAGTTCCTGCGACAAGATGTAGGGAAAGTCGCCGAGGCTCTGTGCGCTGACGAACCGCTCGTGCTCGGCCGCCTCGCCATCGCTCGCGAGGATAATCTCGAGCCATTTCGCCTCGGTGCGCGCGCTGGATCTGAGAACCGGTAGCATTTTTTTGCAGACCGGGCAGCTGGGCGAGAGGAAGAAAATCAGCGAGCTCTTGCCGCTCGCACTCGCACCACCAACTTTGACGTGTCGTCTCTGGAGATCCACGAGCTCGAAGGTTGGCGAGCTTTCGCCTTCCTTGGGACCCTTGTCGAGGGTGAGCGCGCCCATCGGTGCGATGCGCTCGTGGATCACGCCGATCTGGCGCAGCAGCGCGAGCTGTAGGCCGGCCATCACCAGCAGCAACACCCACAGCGCGATTTGCGAGATGAGCAGCGCTTCGCTCATGTCACAGCATCTCCAGCGCGCGCGTCTTCGGCGCGTTGCCGATCGCTACATTCGCGCTCGCATAGAGGGTTATCAAAGTCATGGCGCCGAGCACGATTGTCACCGCGTCGAGCGATTCGAGTACGCGGCCGCTCTCCGGAAAGACCACCAACACGGCGAGGATCACGAGGAACAGGTTTCGAAGCAAGAGCCATCCACTGAGTTCCTGCCGAAGCGCCGGACCGAAGCATCCACAATCGATATTGCTTCGTCCCCGCGCAAGGTTGATTGCTATCGCGCCGGTGAAGACCATCAAAAGCACGGTCAAGGTGGAGGCCGCCATCGCGCGCGTCGATGTCATCAACAGTCCCACCGCTGACGCGCATTCGATCAGCGGCACCAGGAAAGCGAGGGGCTTCTCCATCCACCTCGGGACAAGCTGGTAGTTCGCAAGCGAACCCTCGAACATCTCGAGGTCGCGCAGCTTCATCGCGCCTGACGCACCGAAGATCAGCGCCAACGAAAGCACGCACAGTTCTCGAATTGCCGGGTCGATTGCCATCACTTCAAATCCGGCAGCTTGTCCTTCCACGGACGCGCCTCTTCGAACTGCGCAGACAGCGCGATGATTCCCGCTTCGTCGTTCGGCCGCCCGACGATCTGTAGCCCGAGCGGCAAACCCGCCTGGTTGAATCCCATCGGAATCGAGACCGCAGGCTGCCCGGTCGAATTGAACGGGAACAAGAATGCCGTCCAGGTATAGATGTCGTGCACGCGCTTGCCGTTTTTGTCGATCTTCCATGGATCCTTCGATGGCATGGTGCCGAGCTTCAGCGCGGGCCGCGTCAAGCTTGGCGTGATCAGCGCGTCGTACGGTGTGAGGCGCTGCACGATCTCGCGCGAAAGGTTGTGCATCATCGTGAGCGCGTTGATGTACTGCGCGGCGGTGATTTCGCGACCGGCCTTCCACGTCCCTCGCGTGAGCGGTTCGATCTGTTCGGGGTCGGCGACCTCGACCGAGCTGATTCCCGCGACTGCCACGGTGCTGGTCGGCTCCATCAAAACCGAAAGATCAAGTTTGATAGGTTCGAGACTATGGCCCATCGAACGCAGCGTCCGGCACGCCGAGTCGAATGCGGCGAGAGTCTCGGCGTCGACATCGGCGAACGCCGTCTCGCATAGTGTCGCGAGCCGCAGCTTCTTCGGGCGCGCATTGAGCGCCTCGATGAACGGTTTCTCCGGGGGAGGCGGCCAGTAGGGGTCGCCGACTGCCGGACCCGCCATTACATCGAGCATCCAGGCTGCGTCGCGAACGGTGCGCGCAATCGGTCCTGTCGTCGCGCATCCGCCCCATCCCTCGCCGCGAAGTGGCGCATAGCTGACGCGTCCGCGCGAAGTCTTGATGCCGAACACTCCGCAACATGCGGATGGAATCCGGACCGAGCCGCCGCCGTCGCTACCCTGATGCAACGGGCCGAGTCCGGCCGCGCTCGCTGCGGCGGCGCCGCCACTGGAACCGCCCGCGGTGTGCTCGAGGTTCCACGGATTGCGCGCGGTCGGGCAGAATCCGCCTTCGGTCGTTGGCCGCGCGCCGAACTCCGGGGTCGACGTTTTGCCGAGCAGGATTCCGCCCGCGCGACCGAGTCGTGCGACATATTCGGAATCTTCGGATGGGATAAAGTTCGCGAAGTTTTGCGATCCCATCGTGGTGCGAATGCCTTTGGTCCACGACAGATCCTTGATGGAGTAGGGGACCCCGAACAAAGCCAGCGCGTCGGCCTCGGCGCGCGACAGCTTCTCGAGACGGTCCGCATCGGCAAGCGCGCGTTCCGGCGTGATGGTGACGAACGCGCCGAGGGCGCCGTTCAGCTTTTCGATTCGCGCCAGGTAAAACTCGGCGGCCTCGCGCGGACGAATCTCCCGCTTGCGCAGGAGCTCGCGCAATTCCCATCCTTCTATGTAGGGGTTCAGCATCGTGGCGCCTCTCTCTGATGGACCTGTCGAGCTATGGATTAGTACGACATCGAGTTCCGAGGGAAGCGCGGCGCGATGCTAGACTTGGCCGCGGTCCAGGAGGCGAGGGTGGAAAACGACTTGCTCATCGAGCTGGCGCGGTTCGTCGAGCGCATCGCGGCGATTGCGCGGACCGGGCTCGCATTCAAACCCGACGGCTACGATTCCGAGCGCTACGAGGAGTTGCTCAAGGAGGCGGCCCGCGTACACGCCGCGCTCGCACAGGCCGA
>JBGPMZ010000429.1:0-3513 GCA_041487255.1 Binataceae bacterium (SeqCode)
GATGACGAAGACGGAAGATTTCGCGGAAGGCGTGACGGCCTTCACCGAGAAGCGCGCGCCGCGCTTCAAGCGCAGGTGAAGCCGCCCTCACCCGAAGACGAACATGCGCATGTTCGTCTTCGTCCTCGCCCAACTTGCGGCTTCGCAAAGCTCAGCCGCGGGAGAGAAGGGTCCGGGACTTACTTGTCGAGTGGGTGCTTGAACTTGCGATCGGGGTGACGAATCGTCAGCACCGGGCAATGCGCCTTCTGCACCACGCGCTCGGCGACGCTGCCCATCAGCACATGCGCGATACCGGTGCGCCCGTGCGTGCCCATCACGATAAGGTCGGCGCCTTCGCTTTGCGCGGCGTGGATAACTTCAAGAAACGGCGAACCGACTTTCAGGAGCGAGCGCGCCTTGAGGCCGGAGTCGCGCATCCGGTTGACGATTTTGTCGAGCTCCTTCTGCGCCAGCACGCGCTGTTCTTCGGCGATTCGGGTCATCGCGCCGACGTCCATCACCGGGCCGATTTCGGGCGACACCATTACCGGCGGGAGCGCCTGATCGACATGCAGCAGGATGATTTCGGCGCCGAAGCGCCGCGCAATCTCTTCGGCAAAGCCGATCGCGAGCGTGGAGTCCTCGGAAAAGTCGGTCGCGGAAACGATCTTGGTGAAGTTCGCCACGAGGCGACCATAGCGTTGCGGACTCGGTTGAGGCAAGCGGAACTTCGCCGAGGGACGCGCGTTGGCTCAAAGCGCGCTTCGCTTCACCCAAATCGCGTTGTTAGCCTCGACCAGCATGTGCATGAGGCACTAGAATTGAGCGAAGGGTTCTTCTCAGAATGGCAAGGCGAGTAGGCATAAGCGTCGAGGATTTCGAAAAAGCGCTCGACGAATTTTTTGACGAGATGCTGATCTCGCGATGGCGTCGCGCCCCCGAACAAGATGAGTTCGAAAAAGCGCAGATCCTCGACCATCCGGATCGCTATGAAGTCCGCATCGCGGTGCCCAACGTCGATCCCGAACGGGTCGAGATCGATGTCGCCGGTCAGCGCCTCAGCGTGCGCTTGCCCTCCGGTTCGGAAGGAACCTTCGAAACCGCCTACTCGTTCGCGGTTCCGATCGAAGCCGAGGCGGTCCAGGCGCGATGGACCGACCGGACCCTGGTCGTCATCATTCCAAAACAAAAGCCCAAACGAATCAAAGTCGATAACTAACGAGCGTTCATCCGCGCTCCAGTGAGATCCTCCATGCCTGAAAACACCGCCGGAGAATCGCGCAATCCGCCTGAGGCCAAGGGTCCCGAACTCAAGCCCGCGCCGGAGCCGATCGAGCTCCCGCCCGGGGACCTGCGCGGCGCGCCTCCGCTGTCCTCCGAGGAGTTGCTGGCGGCGTCGAAGAACGGCGACGGCGAGGAACTGCTCGGACAGGCGCGTGCTTTCGATGCGATCCGGATGGCGATCGGCATCGGCGGCCCCGGCTACAACGTGTTCGTCTCCGGGGTCCGCTCGCGCGAAGAGCGTGACTCGGTCATGAAGTTGCTGCGGGAGAAAGCCGCCTCGATGCCGACCCCGGGCGACTGGGTCTACGTGCACAATTTCCGCACGCCCGAAGCGCCATGCGCCATCTATCTGAAGCCGGGCGAAGGGCCCAAGCTGCGCGACCGCATGGCCGAACTGATCGATTCAATCATCGAGCAGCTTCCCAAGGCATTCCGGCGCGAGGATTTCGATCAGGAACGAACCGCGCTGCGCGAGAAGTACAACAAGCGCGCGCAGGAGTTCTTCGGCGGCCTCGAGCAGAAAGCGCGCGAGAAAGGCTTCGCGATCCAGACTACGCCGAATGGCCAGGTGATCTTTCTTCCGCTCATCGAGGGCAAGTTGCCCGAATCGCCCGAGGCGCTTAACAAGGCGATGCAGGAAAAGACCGACGCGGAGCGCGAGCAACTGGGCAAGGCGCAAGTGGAGCTGCAGGAGGAATTCGGCACCGTGGTCCTCAAGCAGCAGGAGTTGATGCGGGAGCTGATCGGAGACATCCGCACCATCGAGCGCTCGTTCGCCGCGCGCCTGGTGAATCCACTGATTGCGGAAATCAGGGCTCAATTCGAAGACCCCGGCGTCGCCGCATACCTCGATCATGTCGGCGAGCATATCCTCGACAATCTTGACCGCTTTCGCGAAACCGACGGCAGGCAGGCGCCGGGCATTCCCGGGATGCCGCAGGTGCCGGACGAGGGACGCCGGTGGTTCGAGTATCAAGTCAACGTGATGGTCGACAACTCGGAGACCAAGGGCGCGCCGATAGTCAACGAGGACGCACCGACCTATCGCAATCTCTTCGGCACCATCGAGCGCTGGATCGATCCGCTCGGGCGCTCCGGCACCAATTTCACGCGCATTGTCAGCGGTTCATACATCAAGTCGCATTGCGGCTTCCTGATCCTCGACATGGAAGACGCGGTGATCGAGCCCGGGGTGTGGAAGGCGCTCAAGCGCAGCCTCAAGTCGGGGCGGGTCACGGTCGAGACCTTCGAGCCGTTCCCGTTTTTCGCGGTGAGCGGCCTGCGTCCCGAATCGATCGAGGTCCGCAACAAGATCCTCGTTCTGGGTGGTCCGTACCTCTACAACATGCTGTATTTTTACGACAACGAGTTCTCTGAACTGTTCAAGGTAAAGGCGGAGATTCGGCCGATCGTCAGCGCCGACAAAACCGCCGCGGCCAAGTATGCCGCGCGGATTGGCGAATTGGTGCGGCGCGAGAAGCTGCCCCCCTTCGACGGCGATGCGCTCGCGAGGATCGTGCAGTTCGGGATGCGGCTGGCGGGAGATCGCGCGCGCATGGTCGCCATGATGGAGCCGATCGACGATCTCGCGCGCGAATCGGCCTACTTCGCCAATAGCGAGGGCGCCGGCAGCGTCGCCGCGGCGCACGTCGAGCGCGCACTGCGCGAACGGATGTTGCGGCTCAACTACATCGAGGAGGAGATCCGCCGCCTGATCGCAAGCGGCACGCTGGTGGTGCACCTCGACGGGGCCTCGGTCGGGCAGATCAACGGACTCGCGGTGATCGACGTCGGCGGCTACGCATTCGGACGCCCCTCGCGTATCACCGCGACGGTCGCGCTCGGCCAGACCGGGTTGATCAACATCGAACGCGAGGCGCGCCTTTCCGGGTCGACGCATGACAAGGGCGTCGCGATCCTCAACGGATTTCTACGCAATCGCTTCGGCCAGAAGCATCCGGTCGCGATGACCGCGAGCATCTGTTTCGAGCAGTCATACTCGGGAATCGACGGTGACAGCGCGAGTTCGACCGAGATTTATGCGCTGTTGTCGGCGCTGAGCGGAGTGCCGATTCGCCAGAATCTCGCGGTCACCGGTTCGGTCGATCAATACGGCAACGTGCAGGCGATCGGCGGCGCCAACGAGAAAATCGAAGGCTACTATCGCGTCTGCAAGGCGGTCGGCCTCAGCGGATTGCAGGGCGTGCTGGTGCCGCGCGCCAACCTTGCCAACCTGATGCTCGATCC
>JBGPMZ010000430.1:0-3502 GCA_041487255.1 Binataceae bacterium (SeqCode)
ACCGCGCGGATCGCCCGGCCCCAGAGCGAGTACCTGAGGAAGGCCATCAACGCCAGATAGCCGGCGATCGCGGTCGCGACGCTCATCAGATGCAGCTTGGTGAGGAATACCGGGCCGATCTGCACCGGGTCTGCAAGCCAGCCCACGTCCATTCGCAGCGGATCGGGCTTGAAAACGATGGCGAGCAGATTCTCGACCAGGTTCAGCAGCCCCAGCGAAGCGATGAACAGCGTGGTGCGGATGGCGCCGCGGCTCTCGAGCGGCTGGTAGATGAAGCGGTCGATCAGGAGCCCACAGACCGCGGCCCCGAGAATCGCGGCGGCAACGGCCACTGCCAGTGGCATGCCGAACAGCTTCTGCCCGGCATACGCGAAGTAGGCGGCGAGCGTGAAGATCGCGCCATGCGCGACGTGAAAGTGGAGCGTGGTGCCGTAGATCAGCCCCCAGCCCAGCGCGCAGAGGGCGTAGAGACTGCCTACAACCAGGCCGGTCGCCGCGAGCTGGAGAAACAAATCCACGGCCGCGCCGCCGCCGGCGGATTACAGCGCGGCTTTGATCACCTTCTCGACCTCGACCTTGCCGCCTTTCAGCGCGCCGACTTCGATGTCCATGACCGCGCCGTGGTTGGCCTGGAACACGAGCTTGCCGGAGACCGTGTCGAAGGCTTTCACCGACTCGATCGCGTTTTTCACGCCCTCGCCGGTCAGGGGACCCTTCTTGAGAGCCTCCGCGGCGGCTTTCGCGAAAATCTGCGTCGCGTTGTAGTACTGCACTGCGAAGAAGCCGGCGTCGGTCTTGTACTTTTCCTTGAATTTCTTCGCGAAGGCGGAATTCGGATCGAACGGCAACTTGGTCGTCAGCAGTCCCTCGGCGCCTTTCGACTTCATGGTCTCCGGCACCAGGATCCAGGAGGTTCCCGCCATCGGGATGGTGATGCCGAGCTCGCGCGCCTGGTCGGCGATGATGGAGACGTTGCGGCCATAGGACGAGATATAGAGAAGGTTGCCGCCCCGCGCCTTGAGCTTGGCGAGTTGCGCGCGGAAATCGGTGCCATCGAGCGCGACCTGCTCCTCGGCGAGCACCTTGCCGCCCGCCGCGGCGAACCTTTCGCGGAAGGTCTTGGCCGAATTGCGCCCGGCCTCGTCGTTGGCGACGATCATGACCGCACTTGTCAGCTTCTTCTCCTTCGCCAGCCAGTCGGCAATGACGCCCACCTCGTTCGAGACCACCGGGATATTGTTGTACAGGTATTCCTTGTTGGCGAGGTTGTCGGACTGGCCGCCGCCGTTCATCAGCACGACTTTGTTCTGCACCGCGATCGGCTGCACAGCGAGCGTGGGCGCCGAATACGATGTCAGACTGAACGTCACTTTCTCCACTTCCACCAGCCGGCGCATCGCATTGACCGCCTTGGACGCGTCCGCAGCGTGGTCTTCGTAGATCACTTCGAGCTTGCGGCCGGCGATGCCGCCGCCGGCGTTGATTTCCTCGGCCGCCATCTCGGCGCCGCCTTTCATCCAGACACCGTAGGAAGCCCCGGATCCGGTGAGCGGCAGGATGGCGCCGATCTTGATCGGGTTGCCCTGGGCGAGCGCCGGATGCGCGCCTGTGGCCAGGATGGACGTGAACAGAACGGATAGCAACTTGCGCATTTGAGTTCTCCTCCCCCGAGGGAAATACAGCGACGTGGATCGGATGCCGCGTGGAGTATCG
This sequence comes from Binataceae bacterium (SeqCode), assembly GCA_041487255.1. Taxonomy (GTDB): domain Bacteria; phylum Desulfobacterota; class Binatia; order Binatales; family Binataceae; genus DATGKG01. The sequence continues at coordinate 1,714 of JBGPMZ010000430.1, forward strand.
GATTCAGCCGCGGCGAAGTCAACACGGCCGGGACGGAGAACACGATCCGCCCTGGCGATGGGCAACAAGTCACCCTCGAAGGATTTCAAGCCGTGGTTCTCGCCGCGCCGTCAATGCAGAGTGACTTTCACGTTGCTTCGCTTATGTATAGCGGCACGCGCCACCCCCAGGTGCGCGACTTCCGCCATACACACCCCCTATCTGACAAGATTAGAAGGTGTTGCATCGATCGGTTGAGCCCGCTACCCAATGCGGTCATTCGGGGTGTAGTTAAGCGGTCAGGTTGTGTCAATGAGGGCGGGCAAACTCCTGCGTCCAGAACATGCCCAGTTCGCTGCTGGCGTTCACCGCGACAGCGGCGCCCATCTCAGTGAACGCGGGATTCATCAGGTTGGCGCAATGGTCAGGGCTCTTGATCCAGCCAGCGACAGCGTCGTCAGGGCTGCGCTGCCCGGCGGCGATGTTCTCGCCCATGAAGCGGTACCGGTAGCCCGCGCGCTCGACGCGGTCCCCGGGATCGGATCCGTCGCGTCCTTGGTGGCTGAAGTAGTTGTAGCGGGCCATTTCCTCGGAATGCTGCCGTGAGGCATCGGCAAGCGCGCCGTTCCAGCGCACGGGCTGCGCGGCATTCAGACGCTCGTTGCCGCAGATGCGAGGCGTCGCGCGGGCCTGATTGACTAGATCGAGAATTCGCTGCCCGGCTGCTTGCCCGGAGAATTCGGCGGATCGCGCCGGGGCAATCGATTGCCCGGCTGGCGCGGCCATGATGATCCAGATCTGCCGCGCTTCCTGGTAAACGCCGACCTCCGTCATCGCGGCATCCTGCAGTTCCCTGCAGTAACTTCGTTCCACCAGCCGTCCCGCCGTCGGTCCGCCGACCCCTTCGCCGGTGATACTGAGAGCGCTGGCGCGCGCCGCGCCGTAACCGACTTCCCTGAGGCTTTGTTGCAGGGGGACGCCCTGCGAGAGGTTCCGGGCGGCGCGTTCGAGTGCGGCCTGCGGCCGCAGCGGTGTCAGATTGCGCGCGACGCCGCAGCCGCCTTCGCCGACGCGCACCCGGTTGATGACTGGGTATAGATCGCTCGCCGCCACGTCGAAACAGACGGCAAGCAGCACCAAACACGAAAGGAGGCGATAGCCCACAGTAAAGCGAGACTACGCGCTCGTGCGCGCGCGAGATGTAGCAGTCTGTAACAGGAAGTAAGTGGCTCCTCGACCGCGCAGCCCCTGGCAGCGCGGCAGCAACGAGAACACCAACGGCTTGCTACGCCAGTACTTCCCTAAAGGAACGGACCTCTCCGGATACTCTAGGCGTACCTGAACAAGATCGCGCTGCGCTTGAACCAACGTCCGAGGAAGACCTTGGGATTCGCGTCGCCTGCCGATAAACTGGCGGAGGTGTTGCATTGACCGGTTGAACCCGCCACGCAAAGCGGTCATTCGCGGTCGATCGCGGCTTGCTCAGGGCTGAGGCCCTACAGGCGCTGCCTATCCCCCTATTGCCGCCTCCACGGCCTTCAGGAGCGCGCTCGGTAATACGGGTTTGGTGATGTAGCCGTCCGCGCCAAGAGTCAATCCGCGAGTCACGTCCTTGCGCTCGCCGAGCGCGGACAGCATCAGCACGGGAATCTTCTGCAGGGCAGGATGCTGGCGGATTCTGTTCAGCACGTCAAAGCCGTTCGCATCGGGCAGCAGGATGTCGAGCAGTACCAAGTGCGGAAGCGGCTTCGCGGCGAGCCCTTGCGCAATCTCCTGCCGATTGCGCGCGCGCCGGGTCTTGCAGCCTATC
>JBGPMZ010000431.1:0-3486 GCA_041487255.1 Binataceae bacterium (SeqCode)
GCAGCAGCACCCGGTTGACGATGAAGCCGGGGAAGTCCTGCGCGGTCATGGTGCTCTTGCCCACCCGTTCGGCGAGCGCCTGGGTGGTGCGATAGGTTTCGTCGGAGGTCGCCAGCCCGCGGATGATCTCGACCAGCTTCATCGCCGGGACCGGATTCATGAAGTGCATTCCGATCACCTTGTCGGCGCGGGTGGTGCGCGCGCCCATCCGCGTGATCGAGATCGACGAGGTGTTCGAGGCGAAGATCACGTCCGGATCGCAGACCTTGTCGAGTTGCTGAAAGATCGCGATCTTGGCGTCCTCGTTTTCGGTCACTGCTTCGATGACGAAATCGGCCTTCTTCATTGCGCCGATGTCGGGCGCGGTCTTGATGCTCTCCAGCACGCGGTCACGCTCTTCGGGTTTGAAGCGGCCGCGCTGGATCATGCGATCGAGATTCTTGCGGATGCCCTCGAAGCCGCGCTTGCAAAACTCCGGCGAGAGGTCGTGCATCAGGACGGGAATTCCAGCCTGCGCCGTCACTTGCGCGATGCCGGCGCCCATCTGGCCGGCTCCAATCACGCCCACGGTATGAACTTCCATCAGCATCCTCCTCAGCTCAGACGTATGAAATGTAGTGCTTGAGCGAACTCAGCAACGCGGCAACATCAGCTTCCTCGCCGAGCTCGCGGCAAAGGATTTCGTAGTAGCCCTTGATCCGGCCGCGCTCCTGCTGGTCCTCGGGCACCGCGAGCAGACTCTGAAAATCCTTGAGCAGCGCCTGGGTCTCGAGCTTCTTCTTGACCGGGATCGCATCGTCGTCAACCGCGATGAGCAAGCGGATGTGATCGATCATCCGGTTCATGACGGCGAAATCGCTGCGATCCTTTTCCATCGGACAGCCTCAGCTAATGCGCTCCGGTCGGAGGCTCCCCACCCTGACTATAGGTACCCTGTCCCGCCGGGCTATTCATCGACTCGCGCACCCGCATGACATCCTCGGGCGATTGGCGGCCGGGCATCCCGAGCCCGCGCATAAGGGCATTGGTCATCTGCGAGGTGAGGCGGTCGCGAATGGAGGCGCTACGGCCGACGTGAGCATCGAGGACGGCGTCAACCTGCGTCTGGGTTAGTCCCTCGGCCTTAAAGATGTCCACGAGGGTCTGGAATCCGACGGCGCCGGCGGACTTATCGACGATTTCGATGACTCTGGCGCAGGTTGGGCAGGTTCGGCGCATTAATCCTGCTCGTGCTCGGCAATAAGCGCATCGCATACTGATGTCACGGCCGTCGAAGCAGCAACCGTCAGGAGTGGGACCTCATAACACGTCATGAACCCCGTAAAAGAAACGAAGCGGGCGCACGCGAAATCGCGAGGGCCCGGCTTCGTTTGGAACGTTACTCCGGCGCCTCATGGCCCGCAAGCTTTGTTGGAGCGACGTCACTGCGGGACCCGCTTAGGGAAAGCTCGACGACGAAGATTTGACAAAGCGTGTGTAAGGCACTATCGTCGAATTTTATAATGATTCTAATTTGCGACGGGACGAGGTCTTCCCGATAGAGTAACGCGCTGGTGGCTCATACCGTAATTCCATACTTCTTCTATTCCGCAGGCATCCTGTTCCGTGAGGGTCTCGAGGCGATGCTGGTGGTTATCGCGCTGGTGGCTGGCACTCGCGAGGCCGGCCGCGAGGGCCGCTCAAAGGAGATCTACACCGGCGCATTCATCGCAATCGCCGCGAGCATCGCACTCGCATGGGGCGTCAATCACCTCATCAGCGACGATGCCACCGACACCATGGAGGGAGTCTTCCAGATGCTCGCCGCGGCAACGCTCTTCTACGTCAGTTCATGGCTTACTTCGAAGAGCCAAGCCGATTCGTGGAAAAGCTTCATCCATGGTCAGGTCAAGGTTGCCCATGAGAGCGCGATCCCCGGCCTGGCGCTTGCGCTAACGGCATTCCTCGCCGTGATTCGCGAGGGCGCCGAGACCATCGTGTTCTTTCAGGCGCTCACGGTCGGCGCGACCGAGGCGGTCGAGAAGCATGCAGTGATGGCCGGCATCGCGGCTGCGACGGCAGCGCTCGCGGTTACATTCTTCGTGCTCAATCGCGCGGCGCATCGCATCCCGTTCGGTAAGTTTTTCTATGCGACCTCGATCCTGCTCTATGGACTCGCCGTGGTTTTCATCGGTCAGGGAATCGCGAGCTTCCAGGAATCCGACTGGATTGGCGCAACGTTCGTCGACTACGTTCCAACGATCCCGACGCTAGGCCTCTATCCGACCGTGCAGAGTATCGCGGCGCAGCTAGCGCTCATCGGATTCGCCACCGCTTCGATGTTTATTCCTCGTGGCGCGGGGCGCGCGGCAAAGGCGGCTCAGGAAGTTTCTGCACACCCGATTGGCCCGGCTTGATTTGCGGCGGCATCCCCGGAGCCCCGCCCTCGTCCATTACGATATCCTGAATCTGACGGCTCACGTTTTCCGCATCAGTCAACGACTGAAAGCCCATTGAGATGCATTCCTGCACGTCGGCGTTATGGTGCGAAGTCCCGTTGCGCACGCGGCGCAGCACCTCGCGAAGGTCGCCGATCTGAGCCTGCAGTTCGGTCAGCCGCGTCTGCACCATCGGGGTCGGCTTTCCATCGGCCATCAGATGAAGTGCGAGGGCCTGGTTACGTTCGGCTCCGGCAACCTTGTGGACCGCTTCACGGATCTGCGCGCATGCGACCTCGGGAGGAAGTGAAGTTGTGCTCGCGCCAGATGCGGGACGCGAATCGACCATCGAAAGAATTGCGGTGGTCGCGACGCACGCCAGCACCACTTTGAAAAAGCAAAGAGCCGACCTCCGGGCCGGCTCTCTAGAATCCGTCCTTGGAGTTCGCGGTCGACTCAGGCGGCTTCCTCGCCACTCGGATAGCCAAGTGACTCGAGGAACTCCACTTTCTCGGCGGTGGGCATTATGTAGATACCGTCCCATCCGCAAACCTCTTCGCATAGCAGGCATCCGACACAAGTCTTCTCGTTGACCTGGACCTTGCCCAGATAGATCGCGTTGTTCTCGGGCGACGGCGAGATGCAGTCGAACGGGCATACGTCGACGCATACGCCGCATCCGTTGCAGTTGTCAGGATGAACAACCGCGACCGGACGCTCGGCGCGCTTGAGCACATGGGTGTTCACGCCGTGGTTGGTCATGATCGCTTCGTCGGGACAAATCACGCCGCAGGCGCCGCAATCGATGCACAGCCCGGGCTCGATGAAGTAGACCTTTTTGGATTGGCCGGAGATAGCGCCGGTGGGGCAGCGTTTCTCGCACGCGCTGCATCCGGTACAGGCTTCGGCGATGATGTTAAACGGCATCAGTTAAACTTTTCGTTTAAGTTTTATGGCGAGCGAGGAGCTATTTTCGCATCTCGTCGATGATCTTGTCGCGCTGCCCGCGCTCGATCAGCTGGTCGTTGCGACGCGCCTGCTTCAGGCCAAGATAGGTGAAAAACAGCAC
>JBGPMZ010000432.1:0-3484 GCA_041487255.1 Binataceae bacterium (SeqCode)
CGTGCTCGAGCAGCGTGGCGGCCGCCAACAGCCGCACCCCCGATTTCGCGACGCTCACCGCGCCGACATTGGCCAATTCCTCTTCCACCACACGCGCCAGGCCGTGCGGCAGACCGCGCCCGTACCATTCCTTGGGCCATTGCGGCATGCCCCAGCCTGAATCGGCGAGCTTGCTGCGCCACGCGACCAGGGGCATTTCGGGATCCCAGTTGTCCTTGAGCCAAGCCTGAACTTCGGCACGTACCTCGGCTTCGCTGACCTTACTCATCGCTCAAACTCCCCAGCGCTGCATCAGTAGCTCCCGATGGTAACTCGGCTGGCCGAGGAACACCTCGGAGCTCTTGGCGCGCTTGAACCAGAGATGCGTGTCGTTGTCCCAGGTGAAGCCGATGCCGCCATGGATCTGGATGCATTCGACCGCGGTGTGCAGGTAAGTCTCTGAGGCCGCAGCTTTGGCCAGACTCGCGAGCGCGGGCCACTCGGGATCCTCCACGGCGGCGGCTTGAGCCGCGTAATAGGCGGCAGACTTGGCAAGCTCCACCTCCAGCAGCATATCGGCGAGCTTATGCTTGATGGCCTGAAACGAACCTATCGTGCGCCCGAACTGAACCCGCAGCTTCGCATAGCTCACCGCCGAGTCGAGCAGAGCCTGGGCGCCGCCGACCATTTCGTTGGCGAGCGCGATGGCCGCCTGATCCAGGGTGCGGAGGATCGGCGTTGCGCCGCCGTCCAGGCTGCCGAGCAGGTCCGCATGCGCGCTATGAAAATCGATGCGCGCGATCTTGCGAGTCGGATCCATGGATTCCAGTAGGCGTCGTTCAACGCCGCCGGAATCCGCGCCGAGTGTGAATAGCGCCAAGCCCGCATGGCCAACGGTCTTGGCTACGCGCGCGGCAACAACCAGCAGGTCCGCCACCTGGCCGTCCACGACGTAGCTTTTGACTCCATCGAGACGATAACCGTTGGCATCGGGAGTAGCGACGAGTTCGATTTCGCCCGGATCCCAATGGCCATTGAGCTCGGTGACCGCAAGCGTCGCGAGCCGCGCGCCGCTTGCAAGGTTGGGCAACAAGCTCGATTTCTGCGCTTCGGCGCCGGCGTTCTGGATGGCGTTGGCCGCGAGCACGGTGGTGGAGAAATAAGGCGCGCAAAGTAACGCGCGACCAAGCTCCTCGGTAACGATGCAAAGTTCTACCATGCCGAACCCCGAGCCGCCGTATTGCTCCGGTATGTGGATACCTGGCAGCGCGAGCTCTTCGCTTAGCTGGCGCCATACCTCGGGATCGTAACCCTCGGCAGTCTGCATGAGGCGCCGAACCTCGGTGGTGGGCGATTTGTCATTCAGAAATCGCCGGAGCGCCGAGCGGAACTGCTCCTGCTCGTCCGTGAACGCGAACTGGATGCGGCGCGCTCGCTCGAATTTCGATTCGCCTGATGCACTCATTGCTCTTGAAATGTGCTCCGCCGCGAACTCTGGGGATGATCGTGTAATGCCACGAACAAGTCGCGCGTAGCAATGATTGGCTTTCACCGCAAAACCGCTTCCGGCGCGTAGCGTGAAGAGGGTCGCAATGCCGTCAGCATCGGACGCCGGTCGTTACGTAGCAATCTGGATCGCGAGGCGTCATCGACCGACCGCGGCGCGTGTTGCTGTCGCGACTAGTCCGTGGTAGTGGAACCTTCGGTCATGAACCGACCGGCGCGTCGCAGATCAAACGGGACCCCAGGAGTTTTTTCCAGGAGATGAAAAAGCGAGGCCAAGGAACGGGTGGATGACTTCGCCTCGGCGCTCGCACAAGCGACGAATTTGTCTTCTCCCGTTAATGGCCTTTGTCGGTTGCGCGCTTGTCGGCCCGGAATTCAAGCGACCTCCCGCGCCGATCGCCGCAAAATGGACCGAAGCGGCGGACAAGGCTGACGTCAATACACAATACGCTGACTATCGCGAGTGGTGGACGGTATTTAGTGATGCGGACCTCGCCCGCCTGGTCGGGTTCGCTTATCAGCACAACTTGTCGTTGCGCGCGGCCGGAGTGCGAGTGCTTGAGGCCCGCGCACAGTTGGGCATCGCGATCGGCGAGTTCTACCCGCAACAGCAGGTCGCAAGCGCATCGCTAACCTACAACCGGATCCCAGGCTCGCTACCTTACCGTCTGAATACGAATACCTACTGGGCCGATGCATTCGGCGCTCAGGCAGGGTGGGAATTGGATTTCTGGGGCAAGTTGCGTCGCGCCAAAGAGCCGACTTCTGCGTCCTCTTACGGTGCCGATGGCGCTGGTAGGAATAATGGTCGCACTTCTGCTTAGACGGTTTCCTGACGACCTCTATACGCAGATTGGCTTGATATTGATGATCGCGCTGGCCGCGAAGAATGCCATCCTGATCGTGGAGTTTGCGCGGGAACTCACCGCTGGTGGTATGCGGGCGGAAGACGCGGTGGTGGAAGCTACCCGTCGGCGTTTTCGCCCGATCCTGATGACCTCGATTGCTTTTATCCTGGGCGTCGTACCTCTTATGACCGCCACGGGCGCGGGTGCCGCTAGCCAGCAGTCGCTGGGCACCGTAGTCTTTGGAGGGATGGTAGCTTCGACGCTTTTTGCCATACCGTTCGTGCCGGTCTTCTATATCTTGGTGCAACGCACGAAGCGGTTCCCATCATAGACCAGCACGACAATCGCGAGGCCGGCCCTTCCTCAAATTCTGTTATATGGCGCAGTAGGCTCGCCGTAGTACGTCGGCTGCCGGGGTTGTCAGCCGATGCGCGTTTCCTGCAATATTTCGTAAAATCCTTCAAGAGGGTAGATGCCCATGGCCAATCGCACCATTTCGAAAAATATCGGCGCGGGTTCAATTGAAGGTGAGTGCGACCCGAAATTCGACGGTGTTCTCGACGCCTTTGTCGAAAACTTTGAGCAGCGCGAGGAGCTGGGTGCGAGCGTTTGCCTCAAGCTCGAAGGCCGCACCGTCGTCGATTTGTGGGGCGGGCGCGTCGCCGCCGAGGGCGCGCCCTGGACTCGCGATACCATCTCGATTGTCTTCTCCGCGACCAAAGGCGCCTCCGCGATCTGCGCGCACCTGGCCGCCGATCGCGGGCAGCTCGATCTCGATGCGCCGGTGACTCGCTACTGGCCCAAGTTCGGGCAAGCCGGAAAGGAGGGCGCGATGGTCTCGATGATGCTCGATCATTCGGTCGGCCTTCCGCACCTCCGCACCACGGTCAAAAAGGGCGGCTTCTACGATTACGACTACATGATCGAGTTGCTCGAACGCGAAGCGCCGTTCTGGAAGCCGGGAATTCGCAACGGCTATCACGGGATCACCTCGGCCTGGACCGTCGGTGAGATGGTGCATCGTTCGACCGGCAAGCGCCTCGGCAAATTTTTCCAGGATGAGGTAGCCAAGCCGTTGGGGCTGGATTTCTGGATTGGACTTCCCGAAGAAAAAGAGCCCCGCGTGGCGCCGATGATTTTCGCGCCGATCA
>JBGPMZ010000433.1:0-3473 GCA_041487255.1 Binataceae bacterium (SeqCode)
CAGATCGCCAATGCTTCGGACTTCGCGTCTGTGGTCGAGGAGCTTCGCGCGCCCGACCTCTTCGCGCCCAAGCGGATGCTGGTGTGCCGCGTGATGCGCTCCTTTCGCGATCGTGGCGGCGACGAGAGCGCTTCGGCTGACGACTCATCTGAAAAGGAAACGCGCGGTGGCGACGCCGGCCTCATCAGCGCCGTCACCGATGCGCGTGCGCCCAACCATCTCGTGATCGTCTATGACAAAGATGCGGCGCCGGCGAAGATTCGGCGCGCCGCCGAGAGCGTCGGCATCCTGGTGAACTGCCTGCGCCCGTTCGACAATCAGCTCCCGCAGTATGCGCAAAGTTTCGCGCGCGGGTTCGAGTTGAAACTCTCGCAAAGCGCCGCCGAACTGCTGGTCGCGCGTCATGGCGGCGATCTCGCCGCGATCGCCAATGCGCTCGGCAAGCTTGCGATTCATCTGGAGAAAGGCGCGTCGATCGAGGCCGCCGATCTCACCGAGCATGGTCCCTCGAAGCTGCCCGAGCCGTTCGAAATCGCCGAGAGCCTGTCGGCGGGCAAAACGACTGCGACGCTCGCGCAACTGACGCGCGCGCTAGCCGGCGGACGCGATCCATTCGAGCTGCTCGCGGTCGAGTTCATCCCGGTGATGCGGCGCATGATGCTGGCGGCCTCGATGCTCGCGGCGCGCAAGAGCACCTACGATATCGCGGGCGCGCTCGGTTTCGGCCCGAGCAGTCCGCTGGCGACGCGCGCGATCGATGGCGCGAAACGCTTCGGCCTCGCGCGGCTTGCGCGTGCGTATCGTCGCGCGAGCGAACTCGATGAGGGTTTCAAGAACGGCGAGATCAAGGACCGCGCCGAGGCTCTATCGGCGCTGGTGCTCGATCTGACCTCGCAGTAGCCCAAAAAAAGGCGGCGCCCTGCAAGGGTTGTCTTCCGTCCTTTTGCCCTCCCCTGAAGGGAGAGGGCGGCGCTACTGCGCCCGGTGAGGTTCGGAGAGACAAGTATGAGATAACTTCAGCCGCTAGGCCTGCTGAGACTTCTGAACGTGGGTCTTATGGAACTGCGCGGAGAGACGGCCGATCTTGCGGCTCACGGTGTTGCGATGCAGCTTGCCCTTGCTGGCGGACTTGGCGAGCGCGCTGATGGCGGCGCGCAGTTTCTCCTGCGCTGCCCCGGCATCGGTAGCGGCGATCGCTTCGGATGCGGTTTTGACGGCGGTGCGAACCTGCGTCCTGGCTGAGCGGTTATGTTCTCGGCGCTTGAGGTTCTGCCTCTGACGCTTCTCTGCTGATGGGTGAACGGGAATATGCGGCATGGTCTATCGTAGCTAACAGCCCCGGCGCGTCCGGTCAATACGACGGTAACCGACGGGCCCTCCTTATTTGAGTTTCGCCGCGCGCTCGACGGTCGGCGCCAGCCGACGCACGATCTCGAGGGTCTTGCCGGCTGCCATCTTGATCGCATGGGCCTGCGAGAACAGCACGAGGCGATGAACCCCTGCCTCCTGGTACAGTTTGAGGTCTTCGGACGAGATCCCGTCCTCTCCCGGTCCGACGAATGCGTTGATGTTCAAGGTCTCGGGATTGCGCCCGCGCTCGCTCGCAACTTTCTTGAGGGCTTCGATATCGCGCTTGAAGCTCGCTGGTCTACCGGCGAGCGGAATCCATCCATCGTAGGTGCGCACCACCCGTTCGTGTGCCTTAGGTCCGTGCGCGCCGAGCAAAATCGGAGGACCCGGCTTCTGGATCGGCTTCGGATCGCATCGCACGGCGGGAAACTTGACCAGCTCACCCTGATAACTGGGCTCCGGCTGAGTCCATAGCACCCGGATCGCTTCGACGGTTTCGCGCAACCGCTTCCATCGGGTTTCAAACCGCGTCCCCAGCGCTTCCGTTTCTTCTCGAAGCCATCCGGCGCCGACTCCCAGGATGACGCGTCCACCTGAGACGATGTCGAGCGTGGCGATGGTCTTCGCGGTGATGATTGGTTCGCGCTCGGGCAGCAGGCAGATTCCGGTACCCAGCTTGACCCGCTTGGTAACGGCGGCCGCGACGCTGAGCGCGACGAAGGGATCCATCCAGCGCCCGTAGTGCTCCGGCAGAGTGCCGCCTCCGCCACCCGGCAATGGGGTCTTGAAGCCGATCGGAATTACCGGATGTTCGGGGATGAAGAACGACTCGTAGCCGAGATTTTCGACTTCGCGTGCAATTTCCGCGATGTCTCCGGATTCGGCGGTCGCTGAGATCATGATGCCTATGTTCATGGTTCCGGCTCCTTCGATTTGGCCGCGATGATGCCGATTGTTAGCAGGCGCCGCACGGATCAGCCAGTCCGCGACCGCTATTGGTGAATCGCCGCTATGGCACCGGCAGGCGAGATGCTACGAGCGCTTCGCTTCCTGCCACAGCGCTTCGAGCTCGGAGGGCGACATTTGCTTGAGGTCGAGCTTGCGGGAGGAGGCGAGGCGCTCGACCGCTTCGAAGCGGCCGACAAACTTGTCGCATGCGCGCCGCAAGGTCTCCTCGGCGTTGTGACCGATGAAGCGCGGGGCGTTCGCCAGCGCGAGCATCATATCGCCGATTTCCGAGGCCAGCGCGTCGTTGTCGCCCTGCGCGAGAGCCGCTTCCGCCTCCTCGAGTTCCTCGCGAACTTTTTTCAAAACTTCGCGAACGTCAGCCCAGTCCATTCCTTTGCGGCGCGCTTTTTCGCCGAGCTTCTCCGCGCGCATCAGAGCGGGGAGTGCGCGTCCAGTCTGACCGAGGCCGGGATCCTTTCCCGCGGTCTTCTTTTCGTCTGACTTGATGTTGTCCCAATTCGACAGGACCTGATCGACGGTGTCCGCTTTCACATCACCATAGATGTGCGGATGACGCCGGATGAATTTGTCGGCCGCGCCGCGCGCGACGCTCACGAGGCTGAAGCGCGATTCGTTCTCGGCGATCACCGCGACGAACAGCAATTGATACAGCAGGTCGCCAAGTTCCTCGGCAATGTCGGCATTGTCATTCGCACTGATGGCGTCGGCCACCTCATAGGCTTCCTCGATTACGTGGCGCGAGGTGCCGGCGACGGTCTGCTCGCGGTCCCACGGGCATTCGGCGCGCAGCTTGCGCACCACTTCGATTAGACGCGCGAACTCGCGCAGCTCGGGACTATCCGCGTCAGTACTCATCGGCTCGTATGCCGGCAGCGCCAGGCATTCATCGCGGGTGATGCTAGCACGCGTGCGTGACGCGGAAACGCTTTGGCAATATTGGCGCGGGCGTGGTAGATGGTGGCCCATGGGAAATGGAATCAACGAGGCTACCGTGCCGCGCCGCCGCCATCTCGGCGCGCCGCTTCCGCGCGAAGGCGACAATGGACTCTTTTCGGAATCATGGTTTCCGATCTGCCTTTCGCGGGAAATTCCCTCGGGAAAGATCCTCGGGGTGGATTTCCTCGATGGCCGCGTGGTCGCATATCGCGGCGCCA
>JBGPMZ010000434.1:0-3472 GCA_041487255.1 Binataceae bacterium (SeqCode)
AACGTGCATCATGGTCCGTGATGTCGTAGTCGAAAACCTCGCGCGCGATTTTCTTGACGGTTTCGCCGGTAAGCTGTGCCATGGCGGGTTCCTCCAAGTCGCTTCAGGTTCGCGGTGCGACTCGCAACATCTACATCGCAGCTACCGAAATTTGAAGAGAAGAAGGTTGCTCACGGCAAATTGTCCGCGGTCGGACGTTGTTCGCAATCGCGAGCAGGTCAACTTGCTCGCATTAGGCACCGAGCCCGAATCATTCGGACGAGGTCATCCATAGCCGCACAATAGTCAGAGAGTAGCGCCGGTTTTCGAGCGAAGCTCCGGAGAACGAGTAGGAAACTAGTCGAACGACGGTCGGATGGCTTCCGGTTCCACAATCGTCGGAGTCGGACGCCGAACCGCCCCTACCGAATGCCGGGCGGCGTCGTCGCTGAGGACGTCCGCCTGCTACGAATTCGCGACCACCTGATCGGTGAAGCCCTCGAGGTCGTGCGTCATTATCAGCATATCCCGTACCCGGCCGGTGCGATCCTCGACCCAGTCCGCGAGGATCGCCTCGACCCGGAAGCCCAGCCGCTCGAAGGCCGCGCGCGCCGCCACCTGGTCGGGGGTCATCATCGCACTCAGCTTCTTGAGCCCGAGGTCCTTCGCAAGTTCGAAGATTTCCGCCGTCAGCCGTTTGCCGAGCCCGCGTCCACGAAAACGCGCACTGCCATTGACCCGAATCTCGCCGACGCGACGCGTCCAGCGCGCCTGCTCGAGATGAACCGAGGCATAGGCGGCGACTTCGCTACCGACCTCGGCGAGCAGCGTGACAGTATGGCCCTTCTTGAGGTTCTCCGCCCACTGCTTGACGCTCTGCCGATCGGTGATATCGGTGCGCAGGAAGAGCAAGTCCTCTTCGGGCAACTTTGCGGCGAAGGCGAGAATTTTGTCCTGGTCCTCTGGCTCCATCCGGCGAATCGTCACCCCGGTTCCATCGCTCAATTTGATTTGCTTCGGAAACGGCTCGTGCGAATTGTTGCCTTTGTCGGCCATCGGACCTCCTCCATACACTCGCGCGCGCCGGTGCGGGGAGTTTTGCCAAAGCGCGAGGGATGCCATCGTACGAACATCGATGCCCACCCCGCAAGCGCCATCGGCGCTTCGCCGGTAGAGAGGGTTGGAGCATTCCTCCGCGTCGAGGGCCCGGGCTGGCCTTTGGAGACGACTATCCTAAGCTCGACAAGGACAGAATTGGTCTCATCGGCGTCGTTTTAGAGGCTCGCGCGGCGGTTATTTGCATTGCGGCAAAACCGGTGCGGGGAGATACTTTTGCGCCGACTCCCTCATCCACATTAACCAGGAGGTCCGACCATGGCCGGTAACTCCCGCAGATATCGTCTTTCCACGCAGGACGCGACATTTATATACGCGGAAACTCCCAACAGCCCGCTGCACATCGGTTCAATTTTGATGTTCGAGGGCAAGATTGATTTTGACGATTTCGTGCAGCATGTCGAAAGCCGCCTGCATCTGGTGCCGCGCTATCGGCAGCGCATGATGCCGGTGCCGTTCAACCTTGGCCATGCGGTGCTGGAGGACGACCCCAACTTTCGCATCGAGAATCACGTCATCCGCCATCTGCTGCGCCCGGGCATGAGTCAGGCCGAGGCTATTGACGAGATGTTGCGGCACTACGAGACCATCCTTGACTACAAGCGGCCGCTGTGGGAGATGCATTCGTTCGAGAACCTCGAGGGGGCGCGCACCGCGATCGTTTCCAAGGTGCATCATGCGCTGGTCGACGGCGTCTCGGGCGTGGAGCTGCTCAAGGTGATGTTCGACCTTAAGCCGAATCCGGATCCAATCGAGCCCCCCGCGGAGCCGTGGCAAGCGGAAGAACCGTCCACCGCCATCGGCAGGTGGCTGGAGGCGGCGCGCGAGGCGGCCACGGTCCCGGTCAAAGGCGCGATCCAGACCTCGCGCGAGCTGATGCGCGAACCCGAGGCGCTCGCCGACGAGGCGCGGAACTTTACCGACGGGCTGCGGCAGATGACGCAAATCACAACGCGTCGCATCGTGTCGACGCCGTGGAATTCGGGGTTGGTCGGACCGCGGCGCGCGCTCGCGTGGTCGACGATGTCGTTCGGGGACTTCCGCAAAATCCGCAACGCATTCGGCGGCTCGATCAACGACGTAGTGCTGACGATCCTGACCGAGGCGGCGTCGCGCTACCTGCAGCATCATGGATACGCGCCCAATGGCCAACTATGCATCGGATGCCCGGTGAACGTGCGGCATAAGGAAGAAGCGACCGCGCTCGGCAATCGGGTCTCGATGATGTTCCCGATGCTGCCGGCCGAGCCGATGGACCTCGTCGAACGGCTCCAGTACGTCAACGCCGAAACCGAACGCATCAAGGAAGCGCAACTGCCGCAGGCGCTCGAGCGGATGATGTCGATGGCGGAGAACATTCCGCCGACGCTGATGGGCGCCGGCTCGCGCATCACCACGATGGCGCTGAATGCGGCGACCACGCTGTTCAAACTCACCGGATACAAGGCGCGGCCGGGCCGCTTCCTGCTGCCGACGGTGGGCATCAACTTCATCGCGACCAATGTGCCGGGGGTCCAGGTGCCGCAGTATCTGTTCGGACACAAGTGCCTCGAACAGGTACCGCTGGTACCATGCGGCGCAACGCTTGGATACGGCGTCGCCATCCTGAGCTATAACACGACGCTGTGTTTCGGCATGAGCGCGGACCCGAATCTGATGCCCGATGTGTCGCTCATGAAGTTCTTTGTCGATGAAGTATTCTCCGAATTGAAGGATCGCGCGCAGGTGGCGTTCGCCGAGAAGGAAGCGGCGACCACCTCGGCCGCGGCCGGAGGAGCATAGCCTCGCCGGCTCACGCAAAAAAGACGGCAGTCTCGCCCTCGAGCGAGGCCTCACTGATGCGATGCCCATGGGCTCGCGATGACCTCGCGCGCCGCTACCATGACGAGGAGTGGGGCGTCCCGTTGCACGATGATCATCGGCTGTTCGAGTTCATTGTGCTCGAGGGCGCGCAGGCGGGGCTTAGCTGGGACACCATCCTGCGCAAGCGCGACAGCTATCGCGAGGCGTTCGACAACTTCGATCCCGCGAAGATCGCGCGCTACGACGCGCGGCGCATCGAGCGGCTGCTGAAGAACGCCCTCATCGTGCGCAACCGGATGAAGATCACATCGGCGATTCGGAACGCGCGCGCATTTCTCAAGGTCAAAGATGAGTTCGCCGGCTTCGACCAGTACATCTGGGGATTCGTCGAGGGCGGGCCGAAGCGCAACGCCTGGAAGACGCATAAGGAAGTGCCCGCCCAGACGCCGCAAGCCGTCGCGATGAGCAAGGACCTCCGCCGGCGTGGGTTCAACTTCGTCGGCCCTACGATTTGTTATGCTTTCATGCAAGCGGTCGGCATGGTCAACGATCACCTGGTCGGCTGCTTCCGCTA
>JBGPMZ010000435.1:0-3444 GCA_041487255.1 Binataceae bacterium (SeqCode)
AATCGCTCCCAGGTGCGCTTCATCTATAAAGGAGCGGAACAGCGAGACCGCCGCCAGCACCGCAGTCGCGATGGCGAGGCCCTTGGTCAGCGCCTTGGTGGTATTGCCGATCGCATCCATCCACGACAGCGTGCGCGAGGCCTCTTCCTGATGGATGCCGCCCATCTCGAAAATGCCGTGCGCGTTGTCGGTGATCGGTCCGTAGGTATCCATCGCGAGGATGAATCCGGTGGTGGTGAGCAGTCCGAGGCCCGCGAGCGCGATTCCAAAGAATTGCAGCGCCAGCGACTCATGGAAGATAGCCATCGCGCCAATGATCGTGGCCGCGATAACCATCAGCGCCCACACCGATGATTCCATCCCTTCAGCAAGGCCGGAGAGAATCAGCGTCGCCGGGCCGGTGCGCGCAGCTGTCGCGGTTTCGGTTACCGGTTTCTTGTCGGGATGGGTGAAGTAGTTGGTGAGCCAGAGGGTCACCACCGCGAGGATGATGCCGAGGGTCGCGCATTCGGCGAAGCGCCAGTCGGTGGCGCCGGTTCGCGGGTCTTGTAGATAGAACCAGTTTACCACGAAGAAGCCGATCACCGATGCCGCCGCCGAGACCATATATCCGGTGACGATCGGCTTCATCGGGTCGCGCATCGCTGTCCCGGCCGGCACGCGCACGGCCATGATCCCGAGAATTGAGGAGAACACGCCGACCGCGCGCAAGATCAGAGCGAAGACGATCAGCCTCATCGCAAATGCGCCGGCCAGACCCCCATACACCGCAATGAAGTCGGGTTCGTTGACCGCATAAGCGGCCAGGATAATCGCCGCGACCAGGGTGACTTCGTACGACTCGAAAATGTCGGCAGCCATTCCAGCGCAATCGCCGACGTTGTCGCCGACGTTGTCGGCGATGGTCGCAGCGTTACGAGGATCGTCTTCGGGGATTCCGGCTTCGACCTTGCCGACCAGGTCGCCGCCGACGTCGGCAGCCTTGGTATAGATTCCACCACCGACGCGCATAAAAAGGGCGGCCAAGGAGCCGCCGAATCCGAAACCTACCAGCACTTTCATCGCATCCTGCTGGTAGACCAGGAAGATAATTGTGGCGCCGAGCAACCCCAAACCGACGGTGGCCATGCCGGACACGCCACCTGCTTTGAATGCGAGTTCCATGGCATCCTTGAAGCTGGTCAGCGCGGCATTCGCACTGCGGACGTTGGCTTTGACCGCGAGCGACATCCCGATGAAGCCGGCCAGGTAGGATGCGCCGACTCCGAGCAGGAACGCGACGGAAATTCCGAGCGACAGCCGCAGGTCGTGATAGACGTTGCGGTACATCAGGAACAAGGCGATGAAGATGATGACGACGAAAATGGACATGGTGCTGACCTGGCGTTTCAGATACGCCATCGCGCCCTCCTCCACCGCGTCGCTCACATCGGTCATCGTTTTGGGGCCCGGAGGTGCGGCCAGCACGGTGCGAACCAGAACGCCGCCGTAGAGCAAACCGACTACCGCGGACGCAAGAATGAACCATAGGATCGCAACCTGCGCGCCGGTAAGCGCTGGCAGAACGATATTGGCTTCACTCATCTAAATTCGATCTCCTGAAAATTTTGGGAATGCGGGATTAGGTCAACAATGCAATGTCAATCTTGCAGGAATACGAGGATTCGTTTCGTCGGACCTTTGCCCCAAGCGTATCTGCGGCATCCTAGATTTTCCTGCGGATGAAGTCCAGCAATCGGAGGCTCTACTGATGAAGAACCGCGAGGCGCTGATGAGCAGGGTCTAATTGCACCTTCGACTCGCTAATCTTTGCTCTCACGCGTACCTCGCGGGCACGAATCTCACTCGATCGTAATCGT
Organism: Binataceae bacterium (SeqCode); assembly: GCA_041487255.1. GTDB lineage: Bacteria > Desulfobacterota > Binatia > Binatales > Binataceae > DATGKG01. Next base: position 1,860 of record JBGPMZ010000435.1, read on the forward strand.
GACCGCGTCGACATGACGCTTCTGAATTTCCACCGTCGTCGTACGAGATGTTGATAGAATCGCGCAACGCGAACAGCACCCATTCTTTCGAAACGCGGAGTGATTGAGTTTGATGAACGACGAGCATCATCACATCGATTTTGCAAACCGCCGATCGCGTGCATTTGTGAGAAGAAGCGTTGATCCATCCATCCGGCGTGTGTTTATCTGTTAAAGCCTTAACAACATGAACGTCAACATCGAAGAAAACTCCGCGCTCCGGCGCAAAATGACCATCGAGGTCGAGCCCGACGAGATCAAACGGGAACTCGATAAAACCTACAACGAACTTCGCCGCGGGGTGGTGCTGAAGGGATTTCGTCCCGGGCACGCGCCGCGCAATTTGCTCGAGAAGTTTTTCGGCGACCAAGTCCGCAGCGAGGTCATTCAGAAGCTGGTCAAGGAATATACCGACAAGGCGCTCGAGGAGCGCAACCTCAAGCCCATCGTCGAGCCCGAGATCATCAACGAGGAAACCAATCTTCCAGAAACGCTCAAATTCAGTGCGGTGTTCGATCTTAAGCCCGAGGTCGTCCTCAAAGACTATGAAGGCCTCAAGGTTCCCGAGGAGACCATCGCCATCTCCGACAAGGACGTTGACGATGCGGTTGAGCGTCTGCGCGAGCGTCAGGCCAGTCTTAAGAAGGTCGAGGGGCGCGAGGTGGTCGAAGACGGCGATGTCGCGGTCGTGACGATCGAGGGATTCGAGGACGGCAAGCCGCTGTCCGAAACCAAGGGCGAAAACCGGCTGCTGGAGATCTCCAAGAAGTCTCTCGCGCATGGACTCGACGAGGTGCTGATCGGCGCCAAGGTTGGCGAGGAGAATCGCAAGACCAGAACCTACGGCGCGGATTACGAGCAGAAGGACCTCGCCGGCAAGACTGTCGAATGGCACGCCAACGTCAAAGAAATCTACAAGCGCGAGTTGCCTCAGCTCGATGACGACTTCGCCAAGGATCAGGGCGACATCCAGAGCCTCACCGAGCTTCGCGATCGCGTCCGCGGCGATCTCCTTACCCATGCCAAAGCCGAAGCCGATTCGCGAGCGCGAGCGGGCCTGCTCGATCTGGTGCTCGATCGCAACAAGATCGACGTCCCCGAATCGCTGGTACTCCGCGAACAGCGCGCGATGGAGTCCGAGTTGGCCTCGACGCTGCGGCAGGCGGGTGTGCCCGAAGAGCAGGTGACCGAGCGCGTGCAGAGCGCGGCCGAAGACATCAAGACCCGGGCCCAAAAGCGCGCCGCCGGCAGCCTCGCCCTCGACGCCCTTGCCGAACAGGAAAAAGTCGCGGTCACCGACGATGAGTTGGCGGAGCGAATAGGTGCTATAATGAGACAAGCCGGGACGAAGAATCGGGAGCGATTCTCCGAGTTCTACGGTCAAGAGCAGAATCGAGAGGGTCTTAGGCAAACGATGCGGCGTGAAAAGGCGATGGATCAGCTGTTGACCCGAGCCAAGGGTGGTAGCGAGGTGGAGGCAGCGGCGCAACAAACATGATAAGTCCTCGCAATCGCTGGTTCATGTTGCCCGAAAAATCTGAAACCG
>JBGPMZ010000436.1:0-3441 GCA_041487255.1 Binataceae bacterium (SeqCode)
CGTTGGCGGGCTTGCCATCGACGTCGACATGAACGGGAATATCGCGCTGCACGACGCGATCGACGTCGAGTATCACCTCGCCGGGAGAAACGCTGGTTACCGCGGTCTGGCGGGGCACATTGAACATGGTCGGGTTGATCTTGTACGAGGCCTGTCCGGGGCCGATGCCGGACAGATCGAGTTTGACGGTGAGTCGTTCGGGATCCAGCAATGAGAGGAGCGTGCGGGGGCCGTTAACCTGGATTTTTACGAAGTCCGCCGGATGATTGACGATCACGAGTCCGGCGGGCAAACGGCGATAATTGATCGGAATGTTGAGTTCATCGAAGGCGCTGCGCTGACCGGTGTTGACGAAAATCCACAGCCCGGTCGCGATCCCCAGCGAGAGCAATCGCAACGGCAGGTTCTTGATGGCACGGCGCCAGAACCTGGTCCGAAGCGTAGGCTGATTTTCGTCCACCGTTGCCATTTCAGTGCGAGACTACCTGTCCATCAAATCGATTCCTACGAGGGCAGCTTGCGCAGCGTCGTCAACACTTCCGAGGGCTCGAGCGAGCGCCGCAGTTCCCCATGGTGCGCGAGCGAGATGGTGCCGTCCTCTTCCGAGACCACCAGCACCATCGCGTCGGTGTCTTCCGTCATTCCAATCGCCGCGCGATGACGTGTGCCGAGCGACAGACTCACATTGGGGTTCGAGGACAGCGGGAGCACGCACGCCGCCGACAGGATCTGATCGCCCTTGATGATCACGGCGCCGTCGTGCAGCGGCGAGCCGCGCATGAAAATGTTCTCGATCAGCTCCGGCGATACTCTCCCATAGATGAGACGTCCGCTTTCGACAAATTCGTTGAGCCCGTCCTCCTGCTCGATCACCATCAGCGCGCCGATGCGTCGCGCCGAGAGCCATGCCGCGGCAATCGCGAGTTCCTCGGCGACTCCCGCGGTGGTCGGGCGCGAACCAAAAAACGGATTGGTGCCGACTCGGCTCAGCGCCCTGCGGATATCAGCCTGGAAAATCACCACCAGTATGATGATGAATGAACCGAGGAAGTTGTTCAGCAGCCAATTGAGGGTGAACATCCCGAAGACCTGCGACGCGATAAACGCGAAGCCGATCACTACCATCCCAAGCACCATCTGTACTGTGCGCGTGCCGCGAATCAGCAGCGCGATTCGATACACGACGTAGGCGACGATCAGGATGTCCGCTACATCCTGCCATCGCGTCGCCGGCAATAGAGGCAGATAGTTATGCATCTGATTTGACCGAACCGCTTTAGCTTATCCTGACCTGTGAAATTGCCGCCGCCATCGCCACCACCGCGCGGGCAGGCCCGGGGTCATGCACGCGCACGATCGAGGCCCCGTTCGCGATCGCGATCGCGTCTATTGCCGCGGTCCCGAGCAACAGTTGCTCGGCGCTCGCGCCCGCGATCTTGCGCACAAACGTCTTGCGCGAGGACCCGATCAATACCGGATAGCCCAGCGCGCAAATACGCGGCAAGTTACGAATCAATTCGAGGTTGTGGAATGCGTTCTTCGCGAACCCTATTCCAGGATCGAGGATTATCCGCGACCTCGCGATACCGTTTGCGATCGCGTAACCGGCGCGCTGCGCAAGAAACTTCACCACCTCCGCCACGACATTATTGTAGCGCGCAAACTTGATGTGATCTGCCGGTCCGCCGCGCATGTGCATCAGGATAACGACACATTTCGCCTTCGCCACCAAGGCCGCCATTGCGGGGTCCGCGAGTGCCGAGATGTCGTTGACTATTGCCGCGCCTTCATCCAGCGCGGCTCGCGCGACCTCGGCATGGCGGGTGTCGATGGACATCGGCACCTGCAACTTGCCGCTGAGTCTGCGCAAGACTGGCGTAACACGCGCGAGTTCCTCGTCGACCGGAACCTCGCGCGCATCGACCGGCCGCGTCGATTCACCTCCGATATCAATGATGTCGGCGCCGGCGGCCTCCATCGCGAGCGCGTGTGCGACAGCGCGGTCGGGATCGAGGAAACGTCCGCCGTCGGAGAAGGAATCGGGCGTGATGTTCAGAACGCCCATCACCGCGGGGAATTTTATGACGCAACCGCCCTTCAGCCGGAGCGCTCGAGGGCGGCTACTGACTTGAGAGGTTTTTTCTTTCGCGACGCGCGTGGCTATGCGAGGACGGGCTTGGGAGGAAATCCCGCAATCGGCGCCTCCTCGGGCTCCTTGGATTTCTCTTTGCCGATTTCAGGTCCCGGACGCGGCGGTTCCACTCGCGCCGGCGCCCCACCGAAGGGCTCGCGCCCTTCGCGATACGCCTTTAGAATTTCGGCAACCTGGGCGCCATCGAGGACTTCCTTCTCGAGGAGGTGCTCCGCTACCGCATGCAGGACCTTGATGTGCTCGGCGAGGAGGCTGCGCGCCTGCTGATATGCCTCTTCGATGATGCGGCGCACCTCGCGGTCGATCTCGACTGCGGTGTGCTCCGAATAATCCTTCTGATGTCCGATGTCGCGGCCGAGGAAAACCTGCTCCTCGCGCTTACCGAACGTCATCGGGCCGAGCTCCTTGCTCATGCCCCATTCGCAAACCATCTTGCGCGACAGCTCGGTGGCCTTCTCGATGTCGTCGCCGGCGCCGGTTGTCATGTGGCCGAAGATCAACTCCTCGGCGCCGCGGCCACCGAACATTATCGAGAGACGCGTCATCAGGTATTCGCGCGAGTAGGTGTAGCGATCATCGACCGGGAGCTGCTGTGTCACCCCAAGCGCCATTCCGCGTGGAACGATAGTGACCTTGTGCACCGGATCAGCGCCCGGAAGCAGCATCCCGACCAGTGCGTGCCCTGCCTCGTGATAAGCGGTGTTGCGACGCTCCTCCATCGACATGACCATCGAGCGCCGCTCCGCGCCCATCATGACCTTGTCCTTGGCAAGCTCGAAATCGCCCTGCTCAACGTTTTCCTTGTTGCGACGCGCAGCCAGCAGCGCGGCCTCGTTCACGAGGTTTTCGAGATCGGCGCCCGAGAAGCCTGGCGTCGCACGTGCCAGACGGTCCAACTGGACGTCATCGCAGAGCGGTACCTTGCGTGTATGGACACGCAGGATTCCCTCGCGGCCTTTGACATCGGGACGCGGCACGACGACCCGGCGATCGAAGCGTCCGGGACGCAGCAACGCGGGATCGAGTACATCGGGACGATTGGTCGCGGCAACGAGGATCACGCCCTCATTAGCTTCGAAGCCATCCATCTCAACCAACAACTGATTCAAGGTTTGTTCGCGCTCGTCGTGACCCCCACCGAGACCTGCCCCTCGATGCCGTCCGACCGCATCGATCTCATCAATAAAGATGATGCAGGGCGCGTGCTTCTTGCCCTGGACGAACAAATCGCGAACCCGCGATGCGCCCACACCGACGAACATCTCGACGAAATCCGAACCCGAGATGGA
>JBGPMZ010000437.1:0-3437 GCA_041487255.1 Binataceae bacterium (SeqCode)
TCCTATATCGCCGCAGATGCGCCTGGAGGAACCAGTTGCGCCGTAGTCGCAGGGTGAAGGTGCTGACTACGCCCCGGACCGATGTCCCGAAGTTGGCGCGGTCCCGGGGCCGGAGTTCTATTCTCCTATCGGTTCGAACTATCGACCGCCTCCCAGTCGCCTCTACGCCACAGTCTGCGAATCTTAGCTTGCGAGTATGAGAAATGAGATCGTACTCCGCCTAACGGCCGTCTTCCGCAGTCACCTCAGCGCTCGTCGGCCCGCGCGTCGAGCTTCCGCTTGCCTAAACCGACATAGCGATTTTCACGCTAGCCGCGACCCTGCGCGGAGGCAACTGTCGTGGCCTCGGAGAACCATCAGTATACGCTTGGTGTGGATAAGTGAACGGCGCGTGCGGCTAGCGAATCGTCCCGCGACGGACCTTGCCGTGCATGTATTTGAGATAGGCGTTGTACACCAGGTTGTTGTAACGCTCGCGCTCGCCCGCGCCACCCGAATGATAGTTGCTGATGCGATGCCATAGCGAGCCACCGCGGCCTAGCCCTTCTTCAAAATCGCGGCGCCAAGCTCAAGGTTCTTGCGCGGATCGAGTAGCTCGCCCTTCGATGCCACGCCGCTGCGCGGTCCCCAGAAGCGCCAGTTGATCTGCATCAGGCCGATGTCGATATCGTCCGTCGGTGCGCTCTGCAGCGCGCTCTCGGCCTCCTCGCGCGACTGGCAAAAGACCTGGCGGCCTTTGATGTTGAGGGCCCAAGGGCGATATCCGCTTTCGGCGCCCGCGATCGCAATCAGCAGGTCGGGAGGAACGTCGGCGTTGCGCGCCGCGACAATGTAGGGATTCTCTACATGGGTCGCGCCAACCTGTCCCCCCCGGATCCCCGCGCCGCTTGCGCGATCGATGCGCCTGCCACTAACGTTCCCGTCCCTGAGGTGAATGCTATGGCGATGGACGATCTCGGGTTCCGCGGCGCCGCCGATTTGGCCGCCGCAATCCGCAGCCGCGATGTCTCGAGCCGCGAGCTGCTCGATCATTACCTTGCGCGCGTCGAGCGATTTAATCCGCGCCTCAATGCCATCGTGACTCTCGATATCGAACGCGCCCGCGCGCGTGCTAATGCCGCCGATGCCGCCCTTGCCCGAGGCGAGAACTGGGGTCCCCTTCATGGCGTCCCCATCACCGTCAAGGACACCCTGGAAACCGCCGGCATCCGCACCACCGCCGGTGCGCCGATGCTCTCCGATCACGTGCCGAAGGCCGATGCGGTTTCGGTCGCGCGCCTCCTTTCGGCCGGCGCGGTCCTGTTCGGCAAGACCAACACCCCCATCTTCGCCGGCGATGGCCAGGCCTACAACGCCATCTTCGGCACCAGCAACAATCCATGGGACCTCGGCCGCTCGCCGGGAGGATCATCGGGAGGTTCCGCGGCCGCAATCTCCGCCGCGCTCACCGGACTGGAGTTGGGAAGCGACATCGGCGGCTCGGTTCGCGGACCCGCTCACGTATGCGGTGTGTACGGATTGAAGCCGACCCACGGACTCATCCCGCTGCGTGGCCACATCCCCGGACCTCCAGGCATGCTGAGCGAGGCCGATGTCGGTGTGGTTGGTCCGATCGCGCGCACGGCCGCGGATCTCGACCTGGCGCTTGGCGTGATGGCTGGTCCGAGCGAGGAGCGAAAAATCGCGTGGCGCCTGGAGCTGCCGCCGCCGCGTCGAAATTCGCTGCGCGAGTATCGCGTCGCCGCATGGCTCGATGATCCCGCCTCTCCGGTCGACAGCGCGATGCGCACGGTGCTGGAGAACGCCGCCGAGGCGCTGCGCCGCGCGGGCGTGAAGGTCTACGATCGGGCGCGCCCGGACATCGACTTCGCGCAATCCTTCCGCATCTACTCGCGCCTGGTGCTTCCCATCCTGTCAGGAGGATTGCCCGAAAAGAATTTCCAATCGCTCGCGACGCTCGGTGATGCAGCCGGGGAAAATCCCAGCGACCCGGACGCCGCGCAAGCGCAAGCAATTACCCTCCGCGCTCGCAATTGGTTCGCGGCGCATGAGGAACGCGAACGCTATCGTGCGCGATGGGCCGACTTCTTCCGCGACTATGACATCCTGCTATGCCCCCCGATGTCGGTGCCGGCGATTGCGCACGATCACTCCGAGCCGCTGGGCTCGAGGACCCTCGAGGTGAACGGAGTAAAGCGTCCCTATTTTGATGCGCTGATCTCATGGGCCGCGCTCATCGGCGTCGTCTACCTGCCCTCGACCAGTGCGCCTGTCGGCCGCACCGCGGGAGGGCTTCCGGTCGGAATCCAGGTGGTAGGACCGTACCTGGAGGATCGCAGTACCATCGATTTCGCGCGCCGGATGGGCGAAGTAGTGGGCGGCTATCAACGGCCACCCGGATATTGAGGCGCGCATGTCGCCAACCGCCGCCCTCGCGCTACCACCCCGAACTCCCTCCCTGCTATTACGATGTGGTCCTTTCCACATCCGAAGAGGAGTACCTCGATGGGCAAGCTGAATGGCAAAGTTGCAGTAGTAACAGGCGCGGCGAGCGGACTGGGCCGCGCGAGCGCGATGCGGTTTGCGAGTGAGGGCGCCGCGGTAGTGGTAGCCGATCTGAATTCGCAGGGCGGCGAATTGATCGTCTCGGAAATTGCCGCAGCCAAGGGGCGCGCCGTCTACCAGCGCACCGACGTAACCAGCGAGAGCGACATCAAGTCGCTGATCGAGCGCGCGGTGCGGGAATACGGGCGGTTGGATATCACCTACAACAACGCCGGCGTAATCGGCGCGATGGGATCGATTGAGAGCACCACCGAGGCGGATTGGGACAAGACCTTCGCGATCCTGACCAAAGCGGTTTTCTTCGGCATCAAGCATTCGATCGCGCCGATGCGCGCGGGTGGCGGAGGATCGATCATTTCAACCGCATCGATCGCGGGGATGAGCGGGAGCTTTCGCCTGCATGCCTACAGCGCGGCCAAGGCGGCCGTCATCAATCTGACCAGGACGGCGGCGCTCGAAGTCGGCAAGGATAAGATCAGAGTCAATTGCATCTGCCCGGGCGTGATCAGCACTCCGCTCGTGCATGGCGGCGTACCGGGAGGTAAGGAGGCGCTCGATCCGATGCTGGCCAAGGCGCAGGCGCTCGGGCGCGCGGGCGAGGCCGAGGACATCGCAAACATGGCGATGTTTCTGGCGAGTGACGAATCGTCGTGGGTGACTGGTGCGGCGATGGTGGTGGATGGAGGCTTCACCGCGGGGACGCCATTTTCGCTGACGCCGGGTGCCGATCAGCCGATGGGTACGGGGTTTTCCGGCCCGTCATTCCAGCGCTGAGTCGCCGTCGACCGGAGGCGCGATCAGCTAGCCATCTCGAAACCGTACCGCTGAAGCTTTTGTCGAAAGACGAAATCGCGGGATCGCGTCATCGCCGA
>JBGPMZ010000438.1:0-3435 GCA_041487255.1 Binataceae bacterium (SeqCode)
ACAATCGCGCCGAAGCGCGAACCCGATGAAGCGATCTCACCTCGGCGCAAACCTCAGCTGAAGCGCTGAGGGTCAGCTGAGCACCCCGGAGTCGCGCAGCGCCCGGATCTTATCGGCCGAATAGCCGAGTAGCCCTTTCAAGACCGAGTCGGTATCGGCGCCGCGTAATGGAGCCGCGTGGCGAATTTGGCATGGCGTACCCGACATCGTCCACGGAATTCCGGTGTGGATGCGGCGACCGACCACTGGATGCTCCATCTGCACGAGGAAACCGCGGTCCTTCAAATGTTCGTTGGTAGCGAGATCCTTGTTGCTCATCGCCGGGAATGCGGCCACGCCGACGCGCTGCAATTCGCGGGTGACTTCCCAGCGATCGCTCGTGCTCGTCCATTGCGTGATGATCTCATCGAGCGCGTCTTCATTTTGTTTGCGTGCGCTCGCGTCATGGAAGCGAGGATCGTCGGCGAGCGACGCTTGTCCGATGACCTGGCATAGCGCGCGCCATTCGTCCTCGGCGCCAACCGCGATACTCACCCATTTGTCGTCGTCGCCCATCGCCTTGTAGCAATTGTGCGGCGCCATCCATCGATGGCGATTGCCGGTGCGCCCGGGCTGCGTGCCATTCATCGCGTACTCAAGCAGACCCTCAGGCAATAGCGCGAGCGCGGTTTCGAGTTGCGACTGATCGATGAACTGCCCGCGCCCGGTGAGCTTGCGATGCAGCAGCGCCATCATCACCGCGACTGCGCCGAAGATTCCAGCATTGGGATCCGCATATGAGATCCCGACTTCGCTCGGCCCATGTCCTGCGTATCCGCTGAGCGCGAAGAAGCCGGCGGTCGCGGCGGCCGGCGGACCATAGCTGACATAACTCTTGAGCGGGCCGGTCTGACCGTATCCCGACATTGAGAGCATCACGATGTCGGGCCGCTGTGCGCGAATCTTTTCGTATCCGAGGCCGAGCCGGTCCATCACACCGGCGGCAAAGTTGTCTGCGACCACATCGCAATGGCGCGCCATTTCGAGCGCGGTCTGAATCGCCTCGGGCTTGGACAGATCCATCGTGATGCTGCGTTTGCCCTGGTTGTATTGATTGTAGTACCCGGCGCGGTTTGGACCGGCAACGTCGTCGGCGAACGGCGGCAGTCCGCGCGTCACGCAACCGCGTTTCTCGGTTTCGATCCTGATGACCTCCGCACCCATATGCGCCAACTGCATGGTGCAGAAGGGCCCGGCCCACGCCCAGGTAAAATCGAGAACGCGAATTCCTGACAGCGGAAACTCTCGTCTTACGCGCCCGGCGACGCGGCTCAATGGCGATGGTGACACGCGGGCGGATTTCTCTTCATCGAGTAGCTCGGCGTTGTGTTGACCCAGGCGCGGCGCCGGAGTGCGCAGCGACCAGCCGCCGGCGTATTTTGAAGGTGCACCCGGCATCTTGATACTTCCGAGGCCGGGCTGATTCAGTTCCACCAGGAATCCGCGCTCCGCCAGATGCGCATTGGCGTAGAGGTCCTTCATCTCGTTCACAGCCGCGAACGGGATGCGCCGCCGCTGCGCTTCGTGATACAGATCCTGCGTCTTCCATCCACTGACCCATTCCTGCATCAACGCGCAGAGCGCATCGGCATTGCGGCCGCGGGCGAGCCGGTCCTGAAAAATCTCCTCATGCGCCCACTCCGGATCCCCCATGAACTCGACCAGCCGCCGCCACTGATCCTCCTCGACACAAACCGCGAGGACAAAGCCGTCCGCGGTCTCCATGATTTTCCAGGGCGCGATCACGCGGGTTCCGAGCCGCGAGGTTTCGCGGCCGGCGTAGGTGTAGTGCATCAGGTTCATTTCGAGCAGGCCGGCGATGCATTCCTGCTGCGAGACTTCGATGACCTGACCCTTGCCGGAATCGAGGCGATGAAAGTAGGCCGCCAGCGCTGCGAAACAGGCGTGGAGGCCGCCTTGATAGTCACCCTGATGACCGAAAGCCTTCAGCGGCGGTAGCTCGGGGAACTCTGAGGCGCCGGGGCTGAGGAAGGCCCATCCTCCCGCGTTGACGACGTTGAGTTCGTAGGCGTTCCAATCGCGATACGGCCCGCTCTCGCCGAAGGGGGAGATTGCGGCGATGATCAGATGAGGAAAATCGGCGCCTAGTTTGGCGCTCGTCAGCCCGTGGCTCTCGCGACGCGAGGGCGCGACGTTGTGCACCAGCAGATCCGCCTGCGCGACCAATGAATGCATCGCGTCGCGATCGCTCGGCCTCGTGAGATCCAGCGTGACGCCGCGCTTGTTCGCATTGAGGTAGATGAACAGCCCGCTCTTTTCCGGATCAGGCTGGTTGCCCGGAAATGGTCCGTAGCGCCGCGTCCAATCGCCCTCAGGTGATTCAATCTTGATCACGTCGGCGCCCAAATCGGCCATCAGCTTGGTTGCGAACGAGGCGGCAACTCCCGCGCCGCATTCGACTACCGAGATTCCGCTCAGCAGCCCGGTGGATGAGGAGTGGTTGGTCGGTTCAGCCATTTTGATGCCCTCGGTTTGGACTCAGGGATGCATGAAGAGACCGCCGCTTACGGTGATCGCCTCGCCGGTGATGAACGAGGCGTCGTCGGAAGCGAGGAACGCGATCGTCGCCGCGATGTCCTCGGGCTTGCCGAGCCGGCGCAGCGGAATGTGATCGGCCTGGCGCGACACTCCGGGCATGTTCTTCTCGACCCACTTGGTCAGCACAATTCCCGGCGCGACCGCGTTGCATCGGATCCCGTCGGGACCGCCCTCCGCGGCGACCGCGCGCGTTAGTGCGAGCATCCCGGCCTTTGCCGCCGCGTATGGAGCATCGGACCCGCCGAGCGTGGACCATGCAGCGATCGAGGAGATGTTGATGATTGCCCCGGAGCGTTGCTTGCGCATCGAGGGCAGCACCGCGCGAATCAGGTGGAACGCGCCGGTCAGGTTGACATCGAAAATGCGCGTCCAGTCCTCCAGCTTGATCGCCTCGATGGTGCCGAGCACATTGATGCCGGCGTTGTTCACCAGGATGTCGATCTTGCCGCGCCCGGATAGCACCTGGCCGACGACGCGCCCGACGCTGTCGGGACTCGATACGTCGAGTGCGAAGCCATCGACGCGTCCGGGAAAGCGGCTGGAGAGTTCCTCCGCCGTTTCCCGAGTTCGCCGCTCATGGGAATCGGTGACGACGACGATGGCGCCTTCTTCCGCGAGCCTGGTCGCGGTGGCCTTGCCGATGCCCCCTCCGGCGGCCGCCGTCACAATCGCTACCTTGTCCTGAAGTCCCTTCATATCGACGCGCTCCTGCGTGCGGAACTTGTTTCTGTGTAGCACAGACTTCAGTCTGTGTGCCTGCGTTCAAACAGCAGGACACAGACACAGACTAACGTCTGTGCTACGGCAGAACTGCTTCGATGGGGAGATGCGTCAGGC